>CANHPK010000329.1 GCA_947462525.1 Roseiflexaceae bacterium
AACCATGCGTATTTGATCGTCGAAGTCGGGTAGTCGTAGAAAATACCACCTTTGATGCGGTCACGCGCAGCCCAATCGGGTTTGGCTTCGGCCAAAATATTGTCATGGCTGAACATGTGTACCCGGGCAATGGTGTAGATGTTGCGCTTTTTTGCTTCGGCGAGAATGGCCTCGATATCGTAGTACGGGCGTGCTGTCCCGAGTTCTTTGACAATCGGCACTTGCGAATCGTAATAAATAAGTCCAAGGTCATCGCGCAAATCGGATTTGAGGTCGATCACGATGGCATTCAGTTCGGTATTGTCTATCGAATCGAAAAATTTCGTTACCAAACGGGGATTCGACGCCACTGCTGCGGTGATGTAAACGGCTTTCGCTTGGAACGGCTCGAGCTTCATGACCGCTGGGATTTCGCCCTGCTTGATTGGCACGATTAATTTGCGATAGCCCGGTGCAAGAACTTGGACGAATCCCGTTGCAGGCAAGCCTTTGAGCGTAAATGAACCGTCGGCGTTGTCTATCCGGACAGTAGCCAATGCAGACTTGTTCAGTGCTTCAGTGGCGATGATGGTCGCGTGGCGGACCGGTTTTTCGGTGGCTGCATCAACGAGTGAACCTTTAAGGATGTCGGGGCGCAAGGAGACTTCGAGCGACGCTTTGGTAGACGCATCGACGGACTCCTTCGCATAGCCGTCGAGTTCATACGTCACCGCTGTCCGTGCAGTAATGTTCTTGAGGACGAATGCACCAGATGCGTCCGAGTTCACGGTCACATCACCCGCGGTTACTTTCACACCAGCGAGTGCTTGACCGGAGTATTGATCTTTGACGGTACCCGTCAATGTGCTACTAATGAGCGATATATTTGCAGTGGTCTTCTTGTCGACCGAAACAGATTGCGAAACGTAGTCAGGGAACTGTACTTGCAACGCAAATGCCTCGGGGACTTCCGTAATAACGTACGTACCGTCTACACCAGTTGTTGTCGAGAGCGTCGTTCCGGCTTGGACCAAGACCCCTGCAAGTGGTTGATTCGACCATGCATCAGTGACCACCCCGCGGATGACATTCGGCCGCAACACAACATCAACGACGGTGTCTGCAGCAGTCAACGTCTGTGGAAACGTCCGCTTGCTCAAATCGAGCTCATACGTCTCGTAATCACTCATGCTCACGGACAATGTTTGTCGCCGCAGCCACTGGTCAACACTGTAGGACCCATCAGCGCCAGACATGGACTTGGACGAACCAATTTGGACGACCGCAGAGGGAATGGGAGCGTCCGTGTACGCATCACGCACAACGCCACGCAGTGCAATGGCCTCGCTGCCACATGCGCTCAAAACAAACAGAAAACACGCGAGAAGAAGCGTTTTGCGCAACAGCTTGTGTGGAGTAATGTGCACAGATTTGACCTTCTAGGTAGAACTCATGGGGGATTTGATACGGTTTGTGCTATGATGGCGCAATCAGAGGGCTGGCAATAACGACGTTTTCACCCGTTACCTTGTTATCATAGGTGTCTGCGTTGTAGGTGTCAATTCACTGGTTGGTATGCCTGGCTCTGCGACACAACAAAGGAGTTTGTATGACCGTCGACCGTTCACTAGTGGGCAATCGATCGTACTGGCAAGAGACATGGGACCTCAACGCACCATCGGTACCACTGCCCGCACGAGCGGCGCATGTTGTTGTCGGCGGCGGTATTGTCGGTTCGGCAACCGCGTATTATCTTGCAAAACAAGGACACGATGTCGTTTTAATTGAACGAATGCATCCCGCTCACGGCGCGACCGGTCGCAACGGTGGCTTCATCGGCACCGGCGCTGCAGAAGGATATAACGGGTCGATGCAACGGTTGGGCAAAAAAGCAGCCCAACATATCCACGAATTGACCCTCCTCAATGCACGGTTGGCCCGCGAACTCATTGCCTCAGAAGGCATCGATGCCCACTACCGTGAACCCGGCACCCTCAACTTGTCTATCTCCGCCCAAGATCACGCCGAAGCAGCAGCCAGCATCGCTGCCCGCAATGCAGATGGCTACGCGGGTGAGTTACTCGATCGCGCTGCCCTCCAGAGTATGGTCAACACCCCGCTCGGTGAAGAAATCGTCGGTGCTGCGTACTTCCCTGGTCATGCATTAATCCACTCGGGTCGCTTGGTCCGCGGGATTGTCGACGCTGCCGTCCGTCACGGCGCAAAATTGTGCATTGCAACGGTCGAACGCATCGAACAACGGGATGGCCACCCGGTGGTCGTCACCGATAAAGGCAACATCCAGACACAATCCGTTGTGCTCGGCTTGAACGCCTGGAGCCGCCAGATTGCACCAGCGCTCCATGGCATCATCACACCTGTACGCGGCCAAATCCTCAATACCGCACCAACCAAACCAGTCTTTGCCCAAGGAATGGGTACGGATTTGACCCCGACGGGCGAGTATTGGCAACAAACGCTCGACGGATCTATCGTCCTCGGCGGCATGCGGGCTGCGGCGACGAATCGTGATGAAAACTTGTACGATATCGGCATCACCGATGAAGTGCAAAATGCCCTCGACACGGTGCTCCCGCGATTGTTCCCGGCCCTCAAAGATCTGCCCATCACGCGTCGTTGGGCTGGCCTGATGGGATTTACCCCTGACTACGTGCCGGTCGTCGATGCAATGCCCGACATGCCTGGTGTCTGGGCAGCCGGTGGATTCTGCGGATCCGGCATGCCGTTCGGCATTATGGTGGGCAAGTATCTCGCGCAAGCAGCGGTCGAGATGCGCACACCAGCCGAAGTCGCACCCCTCGGGTTGAATCGGCCCACCCTCAAGAAATAGCTTCCCACGTGTACAGACGCCCCACGGTACGCCGTGGGGCGTCTGCGTGCAACAAGTTACCCCAAGCGATACACCCGGCGTGCATTTTCGGACCAGAACTTGCGCTGTGCGTCCGCTTTGTGGTGGCTGATCAACGACTCGACCGTGTCGACCCAGGCACGATACGTCGTGGATTGGAGCGACACCGGCCAATCTCCACCGAACAACACACGATCCTCACCAAAAACCGCAAAAACATGATCACTATATGGGCGCAGATCATCGATGGACCAGTGCTGATGATCTGCTTCTGTCGTCATCCCACTGAGCTTACAGACGACATTTGGGAGGGCCGCGAGTGCTTCTATGTCACGCATCCATGGCTGCAGTTGGCCACCTTTTATGTCCGGCTTGCCGACATGATCGAGGATAAACTGCACGTTCGGACACTGCCGCACCAGTTCGACGGCCGCAGGGAGCTGTGGATGAAAGATACAGATATCAAAGCTCAGGTCATACTCCGCGAGCGCCTGCACCCCAGCGATGAC
>CANHPK010000330.1 GCA_947462525.1 Roseiflexaceae bacterium
GCACGCATCAAGCAGATTGTTTCGGTCGCGAGTGGATTTGTCTATTGTGTATCGCTGACGGGGGTCACCGGGGCACGGAGTGAACTGTGGGAAGGGTTGCCAGGGTTTATCCAACGCGCACGGGGATACACGGACTTACCGCTTGTTGTGGGGTTCGGTATCAGCACTCCGCATCACGTAGCCACTGTTGCGAAGTGCGCCGATGGTGCAATTGTCGCAAGCGCTCTCATCAATATTATCGACAAAACCCCTCCCGCTGAGCGCCGTGCCGCGCTTGTCGCATACATCCAATCGCTTCGCCCGCACATATAAGCATCCGCAGACCATGCGGGAATGAAGTATAATCGGGCGAACGAGATGATTCTGTTGGTAGGTCTGACCACGGGTGATGGTGAATAAGACGCTGTTCTGCGGACTCCCTGTTTGTTGACAACGTTACTTTCGTATGGCTTTCATACGCCCATATGCACAAGAGTACAAAGGAGTGTTCGGATGAATAACGGTCTCGAGGGTGTGATTGCGGCATCTACTGCAATCAGCCACATCGATGGAATCAATGGACGATTGTTTTATCGCGGCATCGACATCGATGAACTAGCGGCACGCTCGACCTTCGAAGAAACAGCGTCGCTCCTCTGGTATGGTTCGCTCCCCAACAGTGAACAACTCCACACCTACACCCAAAACTTCATCAACAACCGTCAAATTCCCTACGAAGTCTTGTCATTGATGATGTCAATGCCCAAGAAGACCCCGCCGATGGAAGTATTGCGGACGGCTATTTCTGCATTGTCGCCATACGATCCGGACGACTTGGATAACTCACTCGAAGCGAATGTCCACAAGTCTGTGCGACTGACGGCATCAATGCCGACGGTCATTGCAGCGTGGGAACGTATCCGCAATAACCAGTGGCCGATTTTGCCACGCAATGATTTGTCTCATGCGGCGAACTTCCTCTACATGATGACCGGCAAAGTACCAGACCCGCATTCGGCAAAAGTACTCGACACCTGTTTGATTTTGCATGCCGACCATGGGCTGAACGCATCAACGTTTG
Source organism: Roseiflexaceae bacterium (assembly GCA_947462525.1). Classification (GTDB taxonomy): domain Bacteria; phylum Chloroflexota; class Chloroflexia; order Chloroflexales; family Roseiflexaceae; genus UBA965. The sequence continues at coordinate 1,061 of CANHPK010000330.1, forward strand.
CTGCACGGGTCACCGCTTCGTCGATGTCTGATTTGCACTCGGCAATCGTGTCGGCAATCGGCACCCTCAAGGGCCCACTCCACGGCGGCGCAAACGAGCAAGTCATGCGTATGTTGCTCGAAATCGGCAATCCCGAACGTGCCGAGCAGCATATCAAAGGCCTCATGAACGCGAAGAAAAAAATCATGGGTTTTGGTCATCGCGTCTACAAAGCCGACGACCCGCGTGCTGCGTGGTTGCAACGATTGTCCCGTGAACACGCCGAGACCATTGGACCCAAAAAGTGGTACGAAATCTCGGAAATCATCCGCAAAACGGTGCAAGATGCCAAACATTTGCCCGTGAATGTCGATTTCTACTCGGCATCGGTGTATTACTCGTTGGGGATCCCAATGGATTTGTTCACCCCGATTTTTGCTATCAGCCGCGTGTCGGGTTGGACTGCACATGTCTACGAACAGTACAGCGACAACCGCATCTACCGGCCAGAATCGGAGTACATTGGTCCAAACGATGTGAAGTACGTTCCCATCGAACAGCGTCCATAGGTACTGACGATGAGTCGGACGCTCACACGTATTGCTCATGGCATACTGACTCGTTTGGCGATCCCGACGCTCCAACATTTGCTTGTCCAACGAGCCACACTGGTGTGTGGCTCGTTTGTTGCGTTGGTGTTGAGTGCAGCGGTGGCATTTTGGTTGCCGCTCGGACTCACCACTGTCCCGATTCGTTTTGTTGATGCGTGGTTTCTGGCGACATCTGCGATGACTGCGACAGGCTCGACTTCCATTGACATTATGCGATACTGTACCCCGCTTGGGCGGGGTGTGATCGTGTTGTTGATTCATATTGGCGGGGTCGGTTTCATGACGCTCGTGCTCAGCCTGCTACAACAGTTCGGCGTACGGGTGTTCCGAGCGCGACGCGTGTCTGGTTGGCGTTTGTTGGTGGGCGCGCTCTGCATTGAACTCTGGGTGAGTCTGCTCCTTGCGGTCCATTGGGGTGCGTTGGGCTCTGATCCACTAGGTCGCTGGTTGGATGCGTTTTGGTATGCAACGAATGCCTTCGCAAACGCAGGGTTTCGTAGCACCCGCACAGTGCAAGACGCGCCGTACGATGTAGCCGCCGCTGCGCTCCTTTCGCTGACCATGCTGATCGGGTCGCTCGGCCTGCCGGTGCTTGTCGATTTGGTGACCCGTAATCGGCGCATGGCGCAGACGTCTATCAACACCATTGTGACCATCGCCCTCGTGGTTGTGACGACAGGCGCACTACTGCTCAATCCACTCTGGCATGTCAACCATGCCACGGAATCCACTGCCCAAAAGATGTTTGTTGCGATGGTCGATGCATTATCCTGGCGGACCAGCGGCTATATCACCGATCAAGACATCATGGCGCTCTCTGTCGTCACACGCACGCTCATCCTGATTGGGATGTTCATCGGTTGTGCGCCAGGGGCGATGGGTGGTGGGGTCACACCGACCACGTTCGTGGTCTTTTTGTCGGGTGTGTACCGCGCTTTGCGTGGTGACCACACGGTCACACTCATGGGACAACGGATTGCGCCAATGGTTGTGCACCGAGCAGTGTCGATTGTGGGTTTGGGGATTGTCGTTGTGCTGCTGAGTTCAAGTGGTCTCTGGTTGCTCGAAGGGATCTCCGGGAGCGCTGCGGTCATGATGGCGACGGCTGCGTTCGCAACCACTAACATCGAGGTGGTCCCATTCGCGCAGCTGCACCCCGCCAGCCTGACCTTGTTGAGCATTGTGATGCTGTGGGGGCGTGTCGGGGTGTTTGCGATTGTGTTGACCCTCTACGGACGTGCAACGCCTAAAACAGTCAAGGCGCAAACCGTGTGGTTTGGCTAGTTAATCGAGTGGCGCCAACCATGACGTCTGCTTCGGGAACAGGATGTCCAACAATTGGGCATGTTCACCGTTTGCCCGCACATCCATATGCGCCTGTGCTAATTCGTGCCGAGAATGGAGGCCAAAGACCTGCTGCAAAAACACGTTGGGCGGGTATGCAGCATGTGCACCCGGTGCCCCTGACCATGGTTGCGCACTAATGCGTCCGTTTTGTATAGACAGTTGCAGTCCACCACGATAAAAATCGAACAACAGCGTGCCGGTGTACCCTGCGTAGACACTCTGCGACATTCGCTTTTCGAGTACTGCCGAAATGCTCCCCATGAACGAAACCAAATCTGCCACGCGGATATACCATGCATACGGCGGGTGTGCAACATGCGGCATCTGTGCAACCAACGCATAGAACGGATGTCCAAC
>CANHPK010000331.1 GCA_947462525.1 Roseiflexaceae bacterium
CGGCAGTGACGAAAACATCTTCCCGGTGATGCGTGTCGGATCGCGCTGGTATCTCACCGAGAATTAACAGAGGAGCGCATATGGCACCCGTGCCACCCCAAAATGAACAAGGGCTGATGCAATTAGCCTTCACGAGTATCATGAAGCGCCTTCGAAGCGGATGGCACCGCCGTCGCAAGCCCCAATTCGGTGTGCCGCTCCCCGCTGATTCGTCGGTCACTGCCGACCCTGTCCCATCAGCACAGCTCGCATTGCACCTCGACAGCGAATCGGCCACCAACACCACCGCAAGTGCGCCCGCACCCGTCGGTGCGGCACCAGCGCAGAAAGCTCCCGTTGTAGCGGCCGTGCATACTGTCGTTGGAGGCACCGCCGCGTCTGCTGAGACAACGGTGCGTCCGCGCGTCCCATCGTGGTCTGTGCCGTCGCTCACTCGCACGTTTGTGATTGATGGATTGACATGGGCATTGGGTGTGGTGGTGTTGGTCATCGTGGGTATCCGGTTTTGGGCGTATGACTCGCTCCAAGCCGAAATGTACGGCGACATCGAAATTGTGCAGACCTACGTACGCGCGGTATTAGACGGCAGTATGCCGTGGTACTTCATCGAGAGCTCGGGTCCGCTCTATCATTACCTGATTGCGCCCATCCTGGCTCTGCTCGGGGACAACTACGGTCAGATCAAGATTGCATCGATTCTGGTGAGTTTTGGTGTGCTCGGGTTCGTGTATGCTTTTGCGCGCCGATACGAAGGGCGTTTGTTCGCCCTCTTGGCGTTGACGGTTGCAGGCACAGGGTCGTGGTTGCTCGTCTATTCACGATTGGGCAACTCGCAGATATTTGTTCCACTAGTCACCATGGCTACCGTGTACTGTGTGTACCGATTTGTGCAGACCCACAACGATCGCTGGCTGTATGCTTCGGCATTAGTTGCTGCGTGTGGGCTGTACGCGTACCCACAGTCGTATATCGTTCCGCCGGTCATGTTGTTGACGGTCGTGGTGTTGTGGCGCACGGGCGTTATCACACAGCGCTCTACGATCGCAAAATACAGCGCAGGATTATTTGTCGGCAGTCTGCCGTTTCTCTGGATGTTTAGCGCAGATCCCACGTCGGTGTTCGGTCCGTATATCACCGAGAAATTTGCTACTGACGGAGGGTCTATTGCAAATCTGCCACTGATGGTGACACGTGCAATCGGCGCATACTTTACCGCTGGTGATCTATGGCCACGGGGAAATCCCAAAGGGCTTGCACACATTGACATCATCAGCAGCGTGCTGTTGGTTGTAGGGCTTGCTTCGTTGTTGCGCAAGCAACGCCGTGCGCTTGCACCGTTGTTCCTCGTGCCGCTGTTGGCATTGCACATCCCGTCGCTCCTCGTGCTGCAATACCCGGACCAAGTCCCCTCAGCATCACGCAGCCTGGGTGCAGCACCGTTTGTGTACCTGATTGTAGCGATGGGATTGTTCGAACTCTACCAGCTATTGCAAAAACGTGCTCCCAGGTATGCCGCGTGGGCCGTGGCACTGGTAATGCTGGTCTCGGTGCAATCCAACATTGATCGCTACTTCGTCAAATACATCGCTGGGATGCCCTACAACGATGTACCCATCGGACGCGAAATCCTGCGCTTCGTCGAGACATTGTCACCGGATACGACCATCTATGTCATCGGGAGCCAATGGCGTGATGAGACCCCCGAGCCGATGTTCATCCAAATCCAAATGCGTAATCCCGACCGGCTCAAACGATTTGATCCAAGCGATACACTGACATGTGAGGGCCTTGCGGCGTTACCACGACCTGCAGTCATGGTATGGTCGTTCGATGATGCAATCCCGTCGCCGAATGTGCGTTCCTGTGCCGCTGAATTTCGACCAATGCTGCATGCAACCAACGAAGGCGTGCCCGTCTTCTTTAGCGCTGCATTGACCGGCATTGCCAATCCCAACTACGTGGCGCCGGCCCCACAAGCAGCGGAGGCTCCCAAAGAAGAGCAGCAAACTGATACAGAAGCTACCGGGAACGACACTGCCCCGGTACCCGTTCCCGACGTCGCACCGCGGATACAGGAGGTGTTGACGGTCAAAGGCGTCGAAACGACCGTTACGTCATCGGCCATCGACGGTGGATCGCTGCCAGATCTGTTTGACGGCAACAACAACTCGATGATGCGCGGGGCAAACCAAAACCCGTTCGATGTCACAGTTGCATTTGCGACGCCGGTACAAGCAAAAACACTGACGTTCAACATGGCGGGTATGAAAAACTTCATTGCCATCCTCAAAGTAACGAGTCCCGCAGGAACGGAGAGCTACGAACAGTCGTTCCCCACCGCGGATTTGGACCAGGTGGTGGTGTTTGATTTGCAAGAATCTGTCGCAATGACCGGGATGTCCATTTCGTTCTACGAACAAGAAGTCCCCGAGTTTGTCTCGGTGAATATTCACCTGCGCGAAATCATCATCACAGAGTAGCCTGCCTCAACGAAACACCCCCGCAGACACTGTCTGCGGGGGTGTTTTGCATGATTGTAATCGTTAGCGCACTTCGGGGAGGAGCGTATAGTCGGGGAAGTTGCCGACCAAGCGTTCGCCTGGTTGTCCAACCGTGACCGAGTGGACCAAGTACTTGCCGCCCACAAAACAACCCTTCCAGGAGTTACCGATCCCACCAAAGGTTTCGTCACGGTCACCGCGTGAGCGGATTTTGTTGACGCCGACCTTGTACGAGCGCAAATCGCCCGAAATTTCTTTGGCGACGCGGTCGTCATCGGTGGCCAACGACGAGACGAGCGAACCGTTCGAGATGTTCATTTCGGCGATCAACTCTTCGACGCGATCGACAACCACGACGGTATCGAGTGGGCCGAACGGTTCGTTGTGGTGGAGCTTGGCGGCACGTGGGACGTTGAGAACCGAGTTCGGCCCAAAATATGCCGAGGTGTCTTGACCAGGCAAAAAGAGTGACTCGTCGATGCTTGCTTCGAACAGTCCCAACGCACCGAGCGAGATTGCTTCGCTCTTCATCACGCGGAGTTCTTCGACTTTGCGCGAATTGATGAGCGGACCAAAATCGAGCAATGGAAGTGGATCGTCGGCGTGGTCGACCAAGGTCGGATTGCCGTATTTGATGGATTTGAGCACCGGGATGTACATCTCGAGGAACTTGGGGAAGAGCTGGCGTTGGACGGCAAAGCGGACGTAGGCTGTGCAGCGTTGCTTGCCGTAGTCATACCCTTTTTTGATTTGCGATGCCAGGTCATCCCAGTTCGAGTACTCCCAGATGCCATAGACGTTCACACCCTCCATCTCGAGCATGTACCGCTTGTCACGGTCATACAG
>CANHPK010000332.1 GCA_947462525.1 Roseiflexaceae bacterium
ACCTTGCCGCTATTGGTGGCGTCGAGGACGGCATTTTGCTCTTTGGCACTCCGAAAGCGCGAAATGAGTTCGACGTTGATGGGGAAGGCCGCCATGCGCCGGCTGAATGTCTCGAAATGTTGCTGCGCCAACACGGTGGTGGGCACCAGGATGGCAACCTGCTTGTGGTCTTGGACTGCTTTGAATGCCGCGCGCAGGGCGACTTCGGTTTTGCCGAAGCCGACGTCGCCGCAGACCAGACGATCCATGGGTTGGTCGGACTCCATGTCGTGCTTGACGTCGTTGATTGCTTTGAGCTGATCAACGGTCTCGTTGTATGGGAAGGCCGCTTCGAACTCGCGCTGCCAGGTGTTGTCGGCGGTGTAATGGAATCCCTTGGCGGTGCTCCGTTTGGCATAGATCACCAGTAATTCTTCGGTCAAATCCTCGACCGATTTGCGGGCTTTGCGTTTGGCACGCTCCCAGTCTTGGGATCCCAGCCGGGTCAATGTCGGTTCGGCATCGCCCGAGCCGATATAGCGCGAGACGCGGTCGATTTGGTCGACCGGGACATAGAGTTTGTCGCCGGCCGCGTAGCGCAGATTGAGGTATTCGCGTTCGACCTTGTCGATGGTGCGCCGGATCATGCCGTCGTAGACCGCAATACCGTGCTCGATGTGGACCACGAAGTCGCCCACTTGCAGACCGCGCAAAAACGCCGCTCGGTCTTGGGAGGAACGGTCGTCGCGCTCGCTCCGTTTGGGCTTGCTGGCGGTGCGGCGCTGGGTCCAGCCAAAAACCTCGGCGTCGGAGAAGACCGTCACACCCAGCAACGGTGACGACCAGCCGCTGTCGATGACGCCGTGGACGAGGTGCAGGGTGGCGTCGGATCCGCTCGCCTCGAGCACCATCTCGTGCAGGCGGGCTGCCTGGGGTGTCACCAGATAGACGTGCTGCCCCAGCGCCAGCCGTTTGACCACCTCGCTGATAAGCTCTTTGAGGCGCCCGCCGTAGAGGTCGACGCCGCGGAAGAGGTCGTCGGGCAGCGATTCGACGCTCGGGTCGGGCAGAAGCTCGGTGAACGGCAGGTCGCTGGTGGCCACATGCATCACCGGCACGCGCTGCAGAATCGTGCGCCAGGGGTGGATGACGATGGGATACCAGGCGGGGAGCTCGCCGCTGTCGACATGCTGCTGGCGGCGCGTCTCGTGTTGCATGGCGTATTCGCTGGCGGCCTGGGCGATGAGCACGGGCTCGCTGAGGATGAGGGCTGCGCGTTCGGGCAGATAATCGAGGAGCGAGGCCATCTGCAGGTCTGGCGAAAACAGTGGTGCGATGAGGGCACGGCCTTCGAAGGGTTCGTCCGAGGCAAACCGCTCGATGAGTTGCTCCCATTCGTGACGCGCTTCGTCACGCAGGCCACCGAGGTCCTGTGCACGAAGCCAGGCGACCACTGCGTCGTGCCGGGCGTGATTGTACTCGTAGGCGGGGCCGACCGTCAGCGCTGCAATCGCCTCGGTGCTGCGCTGTGTCAGCGGGTCGAAGGCGCGGATGGAGTCGATGTCGTCGCCAAAAAACTCGATGCGCACGGGTTGGGCTGCACCGACCGGGAAGATGTCGATGATGCCGCCGCGTCGATTGACTTCGCCCGGCTCAGATACCGCTGACGTCAACCGGTAGCCAATTTGGGCGCAGTGGTGGATGAACTGCAGGGGGTCGAGGCGTGCGTTGAGTGTCACGGTCAGCGTGCTGTCGGCCAAATCGGCAGGATTGATGGTCGGTTGCAAGAGCGCACGAATGGACGCGACGATAATCGGCGATTCGTTGCGCTGCAAGGCGAGCAGGGCTTTGATACGCGCGGCGGTGCTCTCGGTGCTAGCCGACATCGGCTCGTACGGGATGGCATCGTTGGCGACGAAGTGGTAGGTGGGGCGCGACGGTAGCCACAGACTCAGGTCTTCGGTGAGGCGGATCGCCTCGTCGGCGTGCGCCACCACAATGACCAACGGACGTGTATCGTGCACGGTGAGGGCGGCCACCAACGGTGCAACTGCTGCTTTGCGCACGCCGGCGACGTGCACCTGCGCGTCACCCCGCAGGATTTCGCTGAGCGAGACAACCGATGCGCAATCGGCGATACGGCTGGTGAGGTGCGCGAGCGTCTGCGACATGCCAAATCCTTTTGTACCCTGGTGCTGCGACCTACCAGTTGCGTGTGCCCAAGACGGTGAGTTGCGGGGCGGCATTGGATGGATCCCCGTAGGTGGTTACCCGGTCAAATTGCGATTCGGGCACGTACAGGCGATCAGCACCGGCGTAGCGGAGCTTGAGGTATGGTTTGAGTGCGCCCGCAATCTGTTGCGTCACGACGCCTTCGAACACCGCGATCCCGTGATCGATGTGACAGACATATTGCCCCAGGGTAAACGGCACAGGCGGTTCGGTTGCCGCATCGGCGGCGCGCTGCCCGAGCGTCATGGGTTTGGCGTTGGCCACCGTGTGGTGGTGGTAGGGTTGCACCGCGACAAAGTTGGCCGCCTGCGTGGGCACCGTCTCGGCCAGGAGCAACGTCGGCACTGCATGCGCCAACCGCCGTGCCCCGACGACGACATCCGGGTACCAGGCTGGCAACATGCCGTGATGAATCAGACGCGTGCGTTGTGTCTCGAGCCGACGTGCGTAGTCAGTCATCTGGCTGACGATGGTATCGGGGTCGACAAAGACGAGCAGCCCGTCGGCAGGCAGCGCATCGAGCAGGCTCGCAGGTGGGGTGTCATTGAGGAGCGGGTGGAGCAGCGACATCCCAGGGAATGCCTGGTTGTGACTGAACGGGTCAAGGAACGCCTCCCACTCGTGTTGTGCTGATTCACGCAGGCCGAGGTCTGCACTCGCGCGCAGGCGTTCGAGCAAGGCGGGCTGTTGGCGCCAATCGGCTTCCACACGCAAGGTGAGGGTATGATCCGGCAAACTCGACATAATCAAATGGCGCCGCGGATCGATATGGGCAATCGATTCGAGTTGGTTGCCAAAAAAATCGAACCGGATCGGATACGGTTCGCCATCCTGATAGACATCAACGACACCTCCGTGACGGCGGACCTCACCGGGCTGTGACACCGTTTGGACGAGTTGGTACCCCAGTGCGACACACTGGGCAGTCATGGTGACCGGGTCGAGTACGTCGTCGCAGCGGTACGTCCGTTGCGTCGCCTGGAAGACGGCGGGTGCGACGGTCCCTTGGGCGATGGCGCGCCAGGGGGCGACGACGATGGTGTCGCGATGGCCGGCGAGGAGTTCTGCGAGGACGACGAGACGATAGCGTACGACCGCAGATTCGTAGCTCGC
>CANHPK010000333.1 GCA_947462525.1 Roseiflexaceae bacterium
CGCCAGCTGCGGAGCAGCACAACGCATCCCCCCGCGGCAATGATCAGCAACGGCCAATGGATGGTCAGCAGTTCCTTCCAAAAGCCCCGCGCCAAGGCATACTCCCAGCCGTTGACATTGGATTGGACCAGGTGCAACCACAAATCGGCACCAGACATCCCCAAGACAGCCACAATCCCCACCAGCACTGCTGCGGCACTCCCCACTGCGCGGAGGGCGACCGCGCGTGGCTGGGCGGCCAACCACACCAAGAGCGCAAACGGCGCGGCAATAAGGGTCGGTTTGGCCAAAAGCGCCAGCGCGACCAATACAGTACCGGTTGTGATACGGCCGCGTCGTGCAAGGAGCAGCCCGACCAATCCCACGGCGACCCCGAGCATGTCGACGCGCATGACGCCACTCCACTCGCGCACGATGGGGATGGCGAACCAGCTCATTGCCGCCAAAACCGTCGCACCGATGACCATTCGGGGAGCGCTCCGTGGCAGTGCGAGGAGCACAATCGCAGCTCCCACCGCAAGCCCTGCCAGCATCGAGACGACGCGGCCGGCAGCCAGTTCGGGCACGACGAGCGCGACCATACGGGTCACCGTCAGATAAAGCGGCGGATAGTTGGCCACCACAAACGGTGCCGCCTGCAAATCGCCGTACAGCCCCGCCAACGACCCACCGTGCGTGAGGAACTGCAATTGCCGCAACAACGGCCCCTCGCCGTAGTCAATCGGGTAGGCATAGCCCACCCGGCGCACCACGGTCAACACCCACACGGGCACCTGGACCAGGATGACCACGGCGGCCAGACACAGACTCAGCAGATATATGGGCAGACGGCGCAGCATGGCGGCTCTTTCGGGTAGATGTGTTGTTGTTGGTATTTTAGCCGAGCATCCAGGCGCATGCAGCGAAAACCGGACCAGCACGTGCGCGTACTGGTCCGGGGCAGGGCAGATCCAATTTAGTTTTGTGAAACATCCGATCCGTCGTCGTCTTGGTGTCCATCAAGCGCGTCGTGAATTGCAATTCCACTGCGTGCAATGGCGTCAGTGTGCGCCGCAATGACTGCTGGCAGGTCTGCCACGGGTTCGATTTCGATCTTCGACCAAAACTGCGTCCCGCGCTGCCCCGTTCTGCTCCAGACGGCCCGGGCGATCTCGGTGCGCACTTCCATGACGAACTCTGCAGCCGAACCGTAGAACTCGTACCACGTGCGGGATTCTGATGTGCCGTCCGCGAATTCACCCGCTGCCATGGCAGCGCAGCAGGGGCATTCGGCGCTGTGTGCCACAAAAAACGATTCGTCCAGTGGTTCGTGGTCCTGATTGCTGCTTGGTTCGTACAACCGAATGAGTGCGCTGATGCCGTTGGCGGTGATGACGGCTGCTTCGGAGAATTGGTTGGCATACAGCGCATGGATGTGATCCCATACGTCTGCGGCGATGTCACCCGCTGTGGTCATCTCGAGGCTCGGCTGGGTGGCACTGGTGAAGGGCTCTTGGAGCGCATCGGTCTGCAGTGTGACCAAGTAAACCCCGGTGCTCCCGTGGGTGTCGGCGAGGGGGCGGAGCGGCTGCTGGGCATAGTTGCTGTGGGTCATGGGTTCCTCCTGTCTGCGAATCCGGCTCCAGTCTGACAGGCATGCATTACCACAGCATTACCAAAGTTTTTGCGTGAAATTCTCGTACCGTGTATAGTAGACGGTGTTTGCGGGGAGCACCGTCGCTTCTCGTGTGTCAAATTCCTTCTGTTATTGTTGAATAGAGGTGAACCTTGGGCGCATCGAGTACGGATGTCTTGTTTACCCCGGTCCCTACGCGCATCGGGCGATTGGCTGACGTTGCCTACAATTATTGGTGGGCCTGGAACCCCAGCGCGACCGACTTGTTTCGGCGCATCGACCCGTCACTGTGGGAAGAAATCTACCACAACCCGATTCAGTTCCTCCGCAATGTCCGTCAGAAGAATCTCGTAGCCGCCAGTACCGACGCGCTATGGGTCGCCGATTACGATGCCGTGATTGCTGCTTTTGACGCATATATGGGCAACACCCAGACCTGGTTCAAGCGCACCTACCCCACCCAAAAAGCCTCGATTGCCTACTTCTCGGCCGAGTTCGGCATCCACGAATCGTTGCCCATCTACTCGGGTGGTCTGGGCATTTTGGCGGGCGACCATGTGAAAGAAGCCAGTGACCTTGATTTGCCGTTTGTGGCGGTGGGGTTCATCTACCCACAGGGCTACTTCCGGCAGCGCCTCGATCACAGCGGCTGGCAAGAGGCCATCAACACCAAGATGAGCTTCGCCGATATCGCCGCCTTCCCCGCGCGTACTCCCAACGGTGACGAAGTCGTGGTCGAGGTCGAGTTGCCCGGTCGCACCATCTACGCCAAAGTCTATACACTCCACATCGGTCGCGTGGCCCTCTATCTGATGGACACCGACATCCACCCCAACAGCCCCAGCGACCGCGAGTTGTCGGCCCGCCTGTACGGTGGTGATCACGATATGCGTGTGGCCCAAGAGTTGGTGCTGGGTGTGGGCGGTGTGCGTGCGTTGCGTCAATTGGGCATTGCACCGACGGTCTGGCACATGAACGAAGGCCACTCGGCATTCTTGGTGCTCGAACTGGCCCGTGAACTGGTCGCCACGGGCGTCCCCTTCATGGACGCATTCGAGAAGGTCAAAGCCCAAGCGGTCTTTACGACGCACACACCCGTGCCGGCCGGCAATGACGCGTTCTCGCTCGATCTCATCGACAAATACTTCGCACGCTACTGGGACCAACTGGGCATCAGCCGTGACGAGTTCATGAACATCGCCATGCAACAGCAGTCCTGGGGACCGAGCTTTGCGATGACAGTGCTGGCGTTGCGGTTGTCGCAGATGCACAACGGCGTCAGCAAACTGCACGGCGAAGTGGCCCGCTCGATGTGGCATTGGCTCTATCCAGGCGCCACGCAAGACGAGGTCCCCATTACCTCGGTGACCAACGGCGTCCACTCGGCGTCGTGGCTGGCCCCCAAAATGAATGACCTGTACACCTCGGTATTGGGCAAGGATTGGTACGACCACCTCGACGAGCCTGCGTTGTGGGAGGCATTGACCAAGAGCGACGATGCTGCCTTCTGGCAGGCGCGTATGCACCTCAAGCACGTTTTGGTGCAGTTCGCGCGTGAGCGGCTGGCGCAACGGCACACGCGGCTGGGCTTCCCACCGGTGGCATGGCCGATCTTCGATACGAACACGTTGACCATCGGGTTTGCACGGCGCTTTGCGACGTACAAGCGGGCGACGTTGTTGTTC
>CANHPK010000334.1 GCA_947462525.1 Roseiflexaceae bacterium
CCCTTCATGAGAAAGCGCTTGCCATTGAGATACGGGATCCAATTGCGGAACTCGAACATGCGAATCCCGTAATCAAACGTCACGCTGTCGCTCGCCACGCCGCCGATTGCAATCGTCGCCGTGATTTCGTACAACGCCGGATGCCCGAGGTCGTGGCTCCACCATAGCTCGGGATCGGGGATGCGGATCATCCCGCTGGCTTCGTGCTGGCCGGCAGCAACACTAATACGACTCTCGAGCTGATGGATTTTGCCGCCGAAGTTTTTGGGGGAAATGCGCCACGTCACCACCGCATCGGTCGCCGCTAGTGCATCGGTGGCAATGCGGTAGCGCACATCGGCGTGGTCGGCCCCGACGCGGGTCGTGGCGAGCAACACCTGTGCGAGATGCACCGGGCCGGTTTCGATGAGTTCGACGGGCAACCAGACGCCACCCGGGTTGGTTGTTTTGTCCAGACTATCCCAATGCGAAAAGACGCCGGTGATGAGCCGTTTGCCGATTTTGTCGTGTTCGTCCGGGCAACGCACCTCGAGGACAAGCTCGTTTTGGGCTGCGAGCAGACGACTGACATCGATGGTATGTGGGGTAAAGTAGCCTTCGTGCAGCCCCAAATCGGTGCCGTTGAGCCATGGGCGACAGGTGTAGAACACGCCGTTGAGGCGCAAAAACGACCGCGTTGTGCGCTGTTCGGCGCTCGCGAATGTCGTGCGATAGACCATTGGGCCGACGTAGCGCGCCAAATCAGGGTGCGATTGCCACTGCGACGGGATGCTGGTGGCAAACCACCCAGGCGCATCGTTGCGCGGGTAGGCGCCCTGGGCAAAGCGGTGAACGGGACGCATGTGCCATGCATCGGATAGTACGCGGGTCTGCCGTGTCATGGTTACCTCCGTTGCATCGAGAGTCCCCAGGGGATGACTCAATTGTATGAGTGCCACAGAGTGCTGTCAACGCATCTGAACGCCCTAGATTTGACAGTCATGCACTCTGATGTGATAATGAACCGTATATGCAGTCTTTTTGTGCATGATGGTGCTTGCGTCATCCGTACAAACACTGCTTGGGCATTCGTCCGTTGTGTGCTCGCATACAACGATGGTTGGTTTGGAAAGAGATACCCATGACCACTGCACGTCCGGTCTACCCCTTCAGTGCCATCGTCAGTCAAGACCGACTGAAACGGGCGCTCATTTTGAATGCAATCAATGCCCGCATCGGCGGCGTGTTGATTCGCGGTGAGAAAGGTACGGCCAAATCGACGGCGGTACGTGGCCTGGCGCGGATTTTGCCGCACATCCGGGTCGTTGCCGACTGTCCCTATGGGTGTCCGCCCGATCAACCATCTGCGATGTGTCCTTCGTGCCGCGCGCGCTACGAGACCAACCCCGACTTGCCCGTCGCCGAACGCGCCACGCGTCTGGTCGACTTGCCGGTGGCTGCCTCCGAAGACCGCGTCGTCGGTTCACTCGACCTCGAACACGCTTTGACCGAGGGGCATCGTCGCTACGAGCCCGGCTTGTTGGCGCAGGCCAACCGCGGGTTGTTGTACGTCGACGAAATCAACCTCCTCGACGACCACTTGGTCGATATCCTTCTCGATGCCGCAGCAATGGGCATCAACACCGTCGAGCGCGAGGGCATCAGCGTGACCCACCCGGCACGCTTCATCCTCGTCGGCACGATGAACCCCGAAGAAGGCGAACTGCGTCCGCAGTTGCTCGACCGCTTCGGTCTGGTGGTCGAAATCGGCGGTATCCATGACGTCGAAGGCCGTGTCGAAGTCATCTCGCGGCGCATGCGCTACGATGGCGACCCAGACGGCTTCTCCAAAGAATGGTTGCCCACCGAACAAGAATTGGCCGAACGCATTGTTCGTGCCCGTGCCTTGTTGCCCCTGGTACAAATCACCCGCCGCGACATGGCAGCGGTTGCTACCCTTTCGATGGAGCTGGGCGTCGACGGTCACCGTGCCGACCTGGCCATCCTCGAGACGGCCCGTACCCACGCCGCCTGGGCCGGTCGCACCACATTGGCAGCCGAAGACATCCGTGTCGCTGCCGAGTTGGCGCTGCCGCACCGCATGCGCCGCCAGCCCTTCACCGAGGTCAAACTCGACGAAGCGCGCGTCGGTGACATCCTCGATCGCGTCCAATCAGCCGAAGGTGACGAGTCAGCCCAAGCCAATGCGGACGGCGTAAAAAAAAAGACCCTCTGAACACGAGTGACGACGGCGAGTCTACCGAGGGTCAAGAAGAAAGCGAAGGCGGCGCTGGGGCAAACGCCAGCGCCGGGGCAACGGACCAGGGGTCCAATGCAAACAACGAACAGGGTGGTGGCGAAAAGGCGTTCAAAGCAGGCGAGATGTTCAAGCCCAAGCGGCTCGATGGACAACGCGACCGCCAAGAACGCAAATCACCCGGGCGCCGCAGCAAAACGCGTACCACGCGCAAGCAAGGGCGTTATGTGAGTAGCCGCCCGGCCCACCGTGTGACGGACCTGGCATTCGATGCAACACTCCGCTATGCAGCACATCTGCAACCGAAGCGCCGCGCCGATGCCCTGGCCGAAGGCAAACCCGTGCGGGCAGTGATGCTCAGACGGAGCGATCTGCGCCAGAAGGTTCGCGTCCGCAAGACGCGCAACGCAGTCTGCTTTGTCGTCGATGCGAGTTGGTCGATGGCAGCTGATGAGCGCATGCGCGCCACCAAAAACGCCGTCTTGTCGCTGTTGCGCGATGCGTACCAGCGCCGTGATCGAGTCGGGTTGGTGTCGTTCCAGCGTGATTATGCGACGCTGTTGTTGCCGTTGACCAGTAGTGTCGAGCTGGCACAAAAGATGTTGCAGACCATGCCCACCGGCGGTCGTACGCCGCTGTCACGCGGGTTGATGATGGGCTACGAGGTCCTCAAACGGGCCCGCCGGCAGGACGAAGAAGTGGTCCCGCTGATGGTCTTGTTGACGGACGGTCAAGCCAATGTGGCCATGACCGATTTGCCGCCGCAATCCGAGAGTTACTCGATTGCAGACTTCATCGCCAGCGAAGAGATTCGCTCGGTGGTGATTGATACCGAACACCCGGTGTTCGAACGTGGTTTGGCCAAGCAGTTGGCACACCACTTAAAAGGAAACTACTACCGGCTGGATGACTTACGCGAGGGTGGCCTTGTCGATTTGGTCCGGTCGGAACTGAACCGCTAGTATTGGTTCCATATTGTAGTGCAGTAATCTAGGAGGATGACCTAATATGACCGAAGAGACGCAAAACCCAACCCCAGAGAATGTCGAGACGCCAGTCGTCA
>CANHPK010000335.1 GCA_947462525.1 Roseiflexaceae bacterium
AAACACATCCGTAACCCGGCGACAGTCTTGGCGTTTGCAGGGCATGGGTATGGCGTAGCCGACATCGTCGGGCGCTGGGAAGATGGCACGGAGCGCTCGGTCCCTAATGGCTATCATCGGGATTTCGGTGTTGCATTATGTCACGCAGGATTCACCGTCGTTGCTCCCGAAATAACATGCTTTGGTGAACGGACGACGGATTTTGCACACTTGAACCGGGCGATGGGGCAACAAGAGCCCACTCCGTGCCACCACACCGCGATGTTGGCGTTCCACTTGGGCAGCTCGGTCCCGGCCATGCGGGTCCATGATGCATTGCGGTTGGTGGATTATCTCGAGACCCGTCGCGACATCGACACCGACCGCCTCGGAGCAATGGGGATCTCGGGCGGCGGGATGCACACATTGTTTTCTGCTGTCGTGGACACCCGTATCAAAGCAATGGTCATCAGCGGATATGTGTCGAATTGGCGCGAGAGCATTTTTGCGATGCACCATTGTGCGTGTAATGTCGTGCCTGGGTTGGCGGCGCATGGCGAAATGACCGACCTCCTTGCACTTCTGGCACCACGCCCACTGTTGATCGAATCGGGCACGCAGGATCCGATCTTCCCGATCGCATCGGTCCGGAGCGCCACACAACAGACAATGGCGCACTATGCGGTTTTCGGCGCGAGTCAGCTGGTCGAAACGGATTTCTTCGAAGGGCGTCACGAGATCCACGGGACAGCAGCGTATCCGTTCTTGGCACGGGTGCTGTGAGCATGGACATTGAACGCCCGTTGCCAATGGCAACGGGCGTTTTGTTTTGAACGACGCGGGGCAACCCAGTGTTTGACCACAGCTGTTGCCGGTGTTGTCGTGCATGGGAGCAGCGCGCGGAGCGCGTTTTCTATGGAGTGTGGAACGTACCCCGGAGCTGGCGCATCGCTGCAATGATCCGATCTTCGAGCGGGTCTGTCGCACAGTCGTCGATGCGATTATTGGCGGTGAGCCACTCGATGGTCTCGGCAACGGCAGAGGCCAACGGGATGTGCGGCTGCCAATCGGGGACGAGGTCGAGCAACGACTGCGGCGAAAAGATTTGGGTGTGCCCCAAACATGTCGTCAGTGCACTATAACGTTTGGCATCAGCGGCGACCAATACATCCCACGGCACCGACACGGTCTGTAGGGGTACACCGAGCACCTCTGCGGCTATCGTGTGCCATTGATGCCAGGTGGTTGGCGTTGGGTTGACGACATGGACGATGCGCTGGTGCGCTGCCTGCATGCCACATAATGCAACGTAGGCGCGGGCTGCATCAGCAGCGGGGAGAAACTGAAAGTAATTGTCGCCTTCGTTGGCCTCGATGATGGGTTTGCCTTTGCGCAGACGATCGATCCAATTGGTGCCCCAATCGACCTGACGAAAGAGCGGTTGGCCAGGACCAAAGGTGAACGAGGGCTTGACGATGGTAACGGGGGTCCCACCTGCTGCAGCCTGACCGAGCAAATATTCATCCGCGGCGACTTTGCCGGCACCATATCCGCCGTCATGGCGGCCGTTGAGTGGGGCATCAATGTCCTGAAAAAGCGCCGTGAACGGGGGACCATAGGTCATGACCGTCGACGTTTGGATGAGCTGTCCGATGTTGGGCAATGCACGAATGGTCGAGATGGCATCGTCTGCGGTGAACGAAATCATGTCAATCGCGACATCAAAGGTCCGTTGTTGGAGCGTTGCTTCGAAGGCCGCACGCTGCGAACGGTCTCCACGGATGACTTCGACCTCGGGGGGAGGTGCATCGGTGCGCAAACCGCGATTATAGACCGTCACAACATGACCCTGGGTAAGGAGCTCACGGACAATTGCACGGCTAATAGTGCCGGTGCCACCGATGATTAATACATGCATGGAACGCTCGATTCTAGTGCATCGGAGAATAGTTGGTGGGATCCATCATCACACTGTCGACGCGGGATACCAACACACCATCGACTTCACTGGCTGCTTTGGCAGCATGCCAGCGGGGATCATCGCGAAATGCGTTGAACATCCGTTCGCGTTCTTGGTGGGACGGGAATGCAAGCAGATACACCAAATCACCGTGGAGCTCTCGTGCATCAACGGGGGACCAAAATCCCACAACCGTCATGCCGTGGGCACGGAACAGGTTGATGGTGTGATTGGCAAAGCGCGCGTGCATGGCGTCTTCTTTGCCCGGATGCGCCCAGTATGTCCGCAATTCGTAGACCATGGGGGACTCCTTTAGTTCGGATCAGCTGCTCTGACCAAAATGGTATACAGCCCTTGTGTGCCGATGGGTTCGAATGTATACGACTCCATCAACGCAAGCACATCGGTACGGTTGTAGACGGTCGTGCGCACGACAATGGTACGGATACGTAGCGCTTCCGTCTGCAGTTCGGACTCGAGGAAGTAGAGTTTGTTTTGGATGTGACCATCTAAGAATAACGCAGATTGGACACGGGCGGTCATCTGCTTGAGATTTTGTTCGAGATATCCCCAGTACAGTTCGGCTTCGGAGCGTACCGCGAGTTGTGGATACTCGGCCGATATCACCACCATCGCGCCAGCCACCAACTCGGGTGCAAGCATCGGTCCGGGCGGGGCGAGTTTGGAGACCTTTTCGGCGACAGCATATTCAGGCAACGATACCTTCCACAGGGCCCGTTCGAGTCCGACGGCGGCGATTCGCTTACTCGTGAATTGTTGCTTCTGACGTAACAGTGATGAGGGTGAATCGGCCAATACCGCAACATAACAGAGCAGGGCAAAAAGCACCACATAGCGTCGCCACCGTGGCAGCTGATAGCGCAGAAACCGCGACGCGCTGGCAGCAACGATACCAATCAACACCATGGGTACTGCGAGATAGAACATGCGCCAGTACGTGTTGGGCTGGGTAATGTATTCGATGACACTCGGGGCAACCAACGGATTGAGATAGCCGAGCATCAACACGACATAGAACCAAACGACCAAGCGCCGCAAGCGCGGGCGCAAGACAAACAGCCCGATGACAACGGTCAATGCAATCAGCACGGGGGTAAAGGGAAAGCGAGGGTTATACAACAAGGCAACATGGCCCCAGAAATCTGCAGGCCAAAACTTGTTTGGAAGGCTGTCGGTCGTGGGGGTGCGCGCAGCCGGTAACCGAAGCCACACCGAATAACCCAACACGGGCAATGTGCTGAACAACAGCATGACAACGCGCATCGAGGATTCGTTGATCCAGAGCAATATCCAATGTGGGTGTTGCAGGCGTGCTTTGGTCACAAAAGACATT
>CANHPK010000336.1 GCA_947462525.1 Roseiflexaceae bacterium
CGGCCTGCAAAGCCATCAAGCCCGATATCATCTATTGCTCCATTTCTGGATTCGGCCAGGTCGGTCCCGACCACCACCGTGCCGCATACGACCAAGTCATCCAAGGCCTCGGCGGCGTGATGAGTGTGACCGGCTACCCAGATGGAGACCCGATGCGCGTTGGGATTGCGCTGTCCGACATTATCAGCGGCCTCAATGCCGCCTATGCCATCATGGTGGCGGTCTATCATCGCCAGCTGACCGGCGTCGGTCAGTCCATCGATACATCGCTCTTGTCGGGCCAATTGGCGATGATGTCCTATCACGCGGCGGCATACCTCGCCACCCAACACGTGCCCCAGCGCACTGGGAATCATAATCCCGAGATCGCACCGTACGGCGTGTTCCAGGCCAAAGACGGCTGGTTCAATCTGGCGGTGGGGACGAATGCGCTGTGGCAGAAGTTTGCCACGGCCTTGCATGCACCGCAGCTGCTCAGCGACCCACGATTTGTGTCGAATGGGTCACGTTCAGCGCACTATGATGCCCTCAAGGCCGAGCTTGGTGCGATTTTTAGAACGTATACGGTCCGCGAGCTCGAGGACATCCTGTTGCCGGTGGGTATCCCCATCGGCGAAATCCACGACGTCGGCGGTGTTTTTGCTGATCCACAGGTCAATGCGTTGCATCAGGTGCTGACCATTCCGCACCCCAAGGCGGGCGACGTGCGGGTTGTCGGCGCGCCGTACGTCTTTTCCGAAACGCCCGCCACCGTGCGTCATCATCCGCCGTTATTGGGCGAGCAGACCGATGAACTGCTGGCAGAGTTTGGGTTTACCGCAGCCCAGATCGAATCATTCCGTGCGTCGGGTGTGTTGGGGGTTTGACCAACAGAGCGTCACACCAACAGAGCGTCACACAGCTGTGTGACGCTCTGTTGGTGAATCAATGCCCGCCCAACGCGCTGGTATCGACATCACCTGCGACAAAGAAGCCCAATGCGCCTTTGCCGACATTAGCAAACTTATGCGTCACGATGGGATACATGCCATCTTCGGCGAAGCTGAACTCCACATACCCACCTTGTGCAGGCTGCAAATCCAGGACTTGCGAACCACCCTGACGGATATCGGGTGTCAGCAACAAGGATCCTTCCTTGAAGATCGTGTCGAAAATCGTTCCGACGATGTGGAAGGCAGAATTCTCGCTCGGTCCATCGTTAACCACCCAGACGCGGTAGCGCTTGCCGGTGTCGACGTGAATGGGTGCAAACTTATATTGGTTGTAATAGCCATTAAAGACCACTGCATCCCATTGTTCGTTGATCATCTTGGTCAAACTGCCTTCTTTGCCTTCGGCACCGAAGTACAGTTCACTCTGCACAATGACGTATTCCTTCTCGACCGGTGCAAGTGTCGGTGGGTCGATGATGATCGCACCGTACATGCCATTGCCGATGTGGTGTATTGCAGGTGCCGTGCCGCAGTGGTACATGTATGCGCCGGCATAGTCCGCTTTGAACTCATAGACCAGTGATTCGCCCGGGTTGATGGTCTTCATCTTGAGGTTCCACGCGACCTTCGAGGCATGGAAGTCAATTGAATGTCCCATTTTGCCTTTGTTGGTCAAGGTGAACCGGAACGTGTCGCCGATTTTGCCGTGGAACACCGGACCAGGAACAATATCGTTGAAGGTCCACATCATCTGGGTTACGCCTGGTGCGACTTCGATGAGTTTTTCGGTGGCGTCCAATGCAATCTCGTGGACCGTGCCCTCTGCCACTGGCTGGAGGATCGGGTCGCGCGCTACCCAGGCCGCACTGGGCATGCCAGTTGCGTCGATTTTGGCTGATACGTCTGCTGCTGGTGGAGCGGTGACGGTGTCGTAGTCTGACGTCTGAGCAGCACCAATCACATTGATGGTCATTTCCATCCCAGACTCACGATGCCCAGGGAGCGTACACCAAGCCAACGTGTTTTCGCTCAGGGGTCCGATGGTAATCATTTCTTCTTGGCCGTTGGCAAGCTCAGCAGTGCCCACAGTGCCGTTGAGCTTCAGGTCGTGGCCCATCGCTCCGACGTTCTTGATATGGAGCTGTACCTGCTCCCCAACGTTGATATCGATACTCGTAGGTTTGACATACATGTCACCGAGCTCGATTTCGATGATCTTGATTTCAGGTACGTCTGCAACCTCTGCCGCATCCGCAGCGCCACCAGTCCCCGTCAACGTGTAGCCCGATATGAGTACCGCGATGATTCCGATAACCAATGCGACATACGTCAAGACACTGGTTTTTCCGTTCCCATTCCTGTTTGATGAAGTATCCATCTGTCCCTCCCAAGAACCAGTACGAATTACTTTGTTCTTTAGTTCAAAACTATACGATTATTTTTTGTATTGTCAAGTCGTTAACTTAATGATTTGACGAATCGTCGAGTCGTGCTACTATCGAAGAGGAACGAGTGGATGTATTGAGACAAACCCTATGAAACTCGAAATAACACGCAAGACAGAACTCGCTACCCGCGCATTGGTCATGCTCCGTGATGCAGGGGTGAAGCTGAAGGCGGCCACTGTCGCCGAGGGAATCGGTACGACTCCGGGATTCCTATCGCAGGTGATGGCTCCGTTGGTCAGCAATGGGTGGGTACGCAGCGAACCAGGGCCGACCGGCGGCTATGTCCTGATTGGAGAAATGACGCAGGTGTCGGTGTTGGAGCTTATCGAAGCAGTCGAAGGGAAGATCGATTACACGCAATGTGTCTTGATTGACCGCCCCTGTAGCGAATCCGGCAATTGTGCGTTGCATATCCCATGGTCACGTGCGCGAGCAGAACTCGTGCGTGAATTACAGAACGAAAAAATCGCCGATGTGGTCATGCCGGTGAAGCCCACAACGAACAATGAAGTCTGAATTGCGTCCATTCGCAAACGAGGTACTGTTCGTTCAGTCGCTGTTTGACTTATTCTCGCGAAAAAACGCCAATCGGGTAAAACCCGAATTGGCGCTTCATCGTTTTGATCCCCATGACCTCAGGAGCAACAGGTAATCGTTCACATCTCGACAAACTGCACGCTACTCGCTACTCACTGATAACTGATAACTGATAACTGATTACTGATAACTACCTACACGGTATGATGTCCCGGCTCGGCATAGTATGCCTCAAACACCGGTTTGCTATAGCGCAAAATGGGATTGCGCGCAGCCCGAACTTCATCGACACGTCGCACCACTGCACGGGTCGGTGCCTGATGGAGGGTATCTTCATTGGCGACCGCCTCGGCGGCGATGGTGCGCATGATGGA
>CANHPK010000337.1 GCA_947462525.1 Roseiflexaceae bacterium
GAGCGCAGGTCGGCGAACGCATAGATGGTACGTTCGCGGTTGAGTTGTGCAAGCAGGGCGAGTTTTTCGTCGATGCGATCAAGCGTCCCGAACAAAATGGTCTGCCCTGTCGCCGAAATCACCGATATACCGCGTCGCTCGTCCCAACCAATCCGCGCAATCTCGAGCCCTGCTTCGGTGGGCATGCGTTGGCTAATCACGCGTGCGAGCGTCACAATTTGGGCATCGACCGTATCGCCAGGACTGAGGTATACCGCACTATCGTCATTGATGATGAGCGTGCCCGTGATTACCACTGCCGGGTCTATGCCCAGCAACGTACCGGACGGGTCAACGATCAGGTATGAAGACCCGTTTTTCCAACGAATTTCGCTTTCGTGTTCGTTGAGCGACACGGTGACGGTGTTGGGGAGGCGCACCGCGACATCGGCAGACACGACATATGGACTCGTGAGAATGGTCGTTTGCATGTTATTTGCATCGAGGGACCAGATCGACGCACCCACCGCACCAGAGAGTTCGGCGACACGATCGCTACTCAGTGTCGATGCGCCCGTCACGGTAACGGACGTTACGGTGTATGCAGGGTTGTTCCACAGCGAATAGACATACGCGAGCACCCCAAAGAATAGGAGGATGCTGAGCGGTCGCCCGGTGCGCACATATGTCAACGACCGGATACGCACCCCTGGACGCACACCTTCGGGGCGGCGTGTACTAGGGGTCGGTCGATTTGTCCGTGGCCGTTGACTACTCACCTATGCTCCTTCGGCGCGTGTCCCTCGTTCGCGTGCAAGCGCCACGAGGCGATCAAGCACCTCGGGGTACGTCATGCCACTGGCGTCCCACATTTTGGCATACATGCTAAACGGCGTAAATCCAGGCATGGTATTGACTTCAGAGATATAAAACACGTCGGCTGATTCGTCGTACAAGAAGTCAACACGTGCTAATCCTGCACCATCTACCGAGAGAAACGCCTGCAGTGCGATGCGACGCACGCTCTGTGTTTGGGCGTCAGTAAGGGGAGCAGGAATGACCACCTGGGTCGCCGTGTTGAGGTACTTTGCCTCATAATCATACCATTCATTGGCGGGGATTATCTCGCCTGGCAGGCTGGCGATCGGTGCATCGTTGCCCAACACCGAGACTTCGATTTCACGCGCCGAGACGCCTTGTTCGACGACAATACGGCGGTCAAACGATGCAGCGAGTGTGAGGCCAGCAATCAATTCTGCGCGGGTTTTTACTTTGCTGATACCGACACTGCTGCCCATGTTGGCTGGTTTCACAAACATCGGGTAGTCGAGAACTGCCTCGAGGCGTGCCACACAGGCGGCAGGATCGGCGTTGTATTCGTGTGTGCGTACCAATTGCCATGGCACAACCGGCAAGCCGGCAGCAGAGAAGGCAGCCTTCATCATTGCCTTGTCCATCCCGACTGCAGACGCGAGCACCCCACAGCCGACATAGGGGATACCTGCGAGTTCGAGGAGCCCTTGGATGGTGCCGTCCTCGCCCATTGGTCCATGCAAAACCGGGAACACGACATCAAGCCCTCGTACGGCATGGGGTGCAGCATGTTCGCCGCGGATAATCGCCAGCGGCGAGGCGGTCATTTGGGCAGGCTGTGCGGGTGCTTTGACATGGGCACCTCCGCCCGGCAGGAGTGCCACGTCGGACTCGGCTTCGAGCGTTGCAAGCACATCACCCTCTGCCAGCCACTGGCCGTTTTTGCGGATCCCAATGGGAACGACATCATACCGAGCCGGATCAAGACCAGCGAGGACGGCGCGGGCAGACACCAGTGAAACTTCGTGTTCACTCGATTGACCACCAAATATCACGCCGATGCGAATACGGTTCATATCGGGGACTCCTCTATGCGGCGTTGAACGGCCATTCTTCGCCCAGAATTTGTACTTCGGGTTCGAGGGTGATGCCACTCTGCGTAGCGACCGTGGCGCGGATGTGCGCCACCAGCGCGCGGACATCGGCACTCGTCGCGCCACCGCGATTAATGATGTAATTTGCGTGACGCTCTGCGACCACAGCGGTGCCGACCGCGTACCCTTTGAGTCCTGCAGCTTCGATTAATCGACCAGCAGAATCGCCGGGTGGGTTCTTGAAGACACTCCCGCATGACGACCCTTGCGGTGTCTTGCTTTTGCGCAAGACTGCGGTGTCAGCCAACTGGACAGCCAGTTGCTGCTGATCGGCGCGTTGCAACCGAAAGGTCGCACCCACGACAATGGGCTGGATGTCACCCGCATGCATTCCGTGCACCAGATGTGGGACGGCGTGCTGTTTGAGTGCACTGGTCCGATATCCGAATCCGAGCACGGCCGGAGGGACGGTTTGGATCGCGCCGGCTCGCCACAGGTCGACCGATTGTACGGTATCTGCCATCGCACCACCATAACACCCCGCGTTGCCGTAGACCGCTCCACCCACCGTGCCGGGTAATCCCTCGGCCCACGCCATGCCTGCCCAGCCCGCATTGACGAGCTGGCGCACCGTGCCGGCCATGGGGGCCCCAGCGCCGATATGGACCGCCGCACAATCAAAATCTGGCGTTATGTCAATGTGTATATCACGCATGCGAATCACGACGCCGGGTAAGCCATCGTCGCTGATGAGCATATTGCTCCCACCACCGAGGATCCAGACGGGAAGCATGCGCGAGTCTGCAAAGGCAATTGCCTCGGCCACGCCGTGTGGTGATCGCACCGTGGCAAGGTAGCGCGCTACGCCACCGATACGCCACGAGGTCAGCGCAGCGAGTGGGACAAACTCCGTCAAGATGAGCTCAGGCATGCTCATGATGGTACTCCGAGTGCCGCCAGGAGTGCCGGACCAACGGTAGTGCCATCGCCTGCGCTGAGCGTAATGACGACGTCACCCGAGCGCACCAATGCCCGCAGAAGGGTGACTGTTTGGACCGGAGTACCCGAAGCGCTGATCATGGGGTGATTAATGTGGGAGACCAGCCAGGCAGTGTCGATCCCACTGATGGGTTGCTCACGCGAGGCATAGATATCGCCGATGAGGACACAGTCGGCATCGGCAAACGCGCTCGCCCATTCGCTCACAAGCATCTGCGTGCGTGAATATGTGTGTGGTTGGACATAGGCAATAATGCGACTCCCCGGATAGCGTTGCCGGGCAGCAGCCAACACGACGCGGACTTCGGTCGGGTGGTGCCCATAATCGTCGATGATGCGGACGCCAGCACTGTTGCCCACCTGTTCGAAGCGCCGTTTTGCACCACGAAA
>CANHPK010000338.1 GCA_947462525.1 Roseiflexaceae bacterium
AAGGTGCCGCAGAAGCAGATCGAGCGCCGCTGGCACAAAGTGATGCAGCTCCAGCAAGAGATATCGACCCAACGGCAACGGGCATGGCGCGGCAAAACCGTCGACATGCTCATCGAAGGCACAGGCTCGGATGATCAAGGACGACCATTGTTGGTCGGTCGGTCGTTCCGCGATGCGCCCGAGGTCGATGGCCAGGTCTTTGCATGGGGCAAGGGTGATGTGGGGACGATCCGCACCGTCAAAATTACAACGACCACCGAGTATGATTTGTGGGGTACGGTGGTCTAGTCGAAAAAAGGCACAAAAATACCCCACTCGGGCATGCCCGAGTGGGGTTGGTTTTTAGGCGACTGCGGTTTTGCTGATGACGCCGCGCAGACGTTCGAGTTCGTTGGGGTTGTTGCGGACCAAGAAGTCGATCATGTAGTCGACCGCAGTCTCGCTGTAGTCAGTCAACAAGCCATCGAGGACCTGTTGGACGACCATGGTGACGAAATCGTCTTCGGTCAATGTCGGGGTGTATGTATAGGCGAGGCCGTCGCGTTGGCGCTTGAGGACGCCCTTTTCGGCGAGGCGGCTCATCGTCGTCATGACGGTGGTATATGCAATATCGCGATTTTGTGCGAGGGCGCGATGGACCTTTTTGACTGTGCCACAATCGTCATGCCAGATAACCTGCATGATGTCTGTTTCGAGTGGCCCGAGCACTTTAACCAAGCCGTCTTTGGCCGGACTAAAGCGGAATCTGAGGTTCGGCGCCATATATGCTCCTCTTAGGACAATCTATCGTACTAGCAGTAGTGTACTACCCAGGCACATACTCTACAACGTGAGTGGATGACAACCTAATTACAAGGATGAGAAGAATTTCATCTTTTCCTGATAGCTGTTTTGGCGTGCGTTCTGACGGCTGCGTTGGACCGATACATGCATGTTGTTCGTGCGTATGCTCTGCTGCGAGTCGAGTTGTGAGAGCGGCGCACATCGGTGATAATAGACACATTCACACCAGATACCAGCGTCGCTCGAATGGACGTACAGGGAGTGCCGTATGACTCACGATATCCGTATGCAGATCCGCACCGAGATGCAGGCTGCCTACCCGGCGCACGCAGCAGCAGTGCGAGAATTTTATGCGATGCAGGAGTATCATCTCGGCTGGCGCAATCGGGCGCTCGAGGTCGAGTACGCCGATCCCGGCAAACTCTTACGGCCTATTATCACGATGATGTGTTGCGCCATGATGGGCGGTACGCACGCACAAGCGCTGCCGTTGGCTGCGGGGATCCAGCTCATCCATGATTTTTCGTTGATCCACGATGACATCCAAGACAATAGTGATCTGCGCCGTGGCCGGACCACGCTGTGGACCATCTGGGGTCTCGCCCAAGGGATCAATGCTGGTGATGGGATGTTTGTGGTGGCGCATATGGCCATCCAGCGACTGCGCCAAACCGGGCTTGGTGCCGAGCAGGTGCTCGAAATCCTGGCGCGCTTTGACCGTACGATCCTCGCGATTTGTGAGGGACAATATCTCGATATCAGCTTCGAGGGCAAACAGACGGTCACCGAAGACGAATACGTGGCGATGGTGACCCGCAAGACTGCGGTCTTGCTGGCTGCCTGCTGCGAGCTGGGGGCGCTGGCCGCCAATGCGTCGGATGCCGATGCGCTCGCACTGGGCGAATTCGGGCTTCACTTGGGGATTTCGTTCCAGATGCAGGATGACATCTTGGGCATTTGGGGGGATCCGGCAGTGACCGGCAAACCCGATGCAGCAGATTTGTTGCGGCGCAAACAGAGCCTCCCCGTCATCTATGCGTTGGCCGGCGAGGCGAGTGACGGTCCCATCCATCGATTGTATGCAACACCGGCCGGTGACGATGCCGGGTTGGCGGCAGCCCGGCAGGCAATCGATGCCTCGGGCGCACAGGCCTATACCGCGCAATTGGCTGAGCTCCACTATGTGTCGGCTTGTGCGGCACTGGCGCGCGTGCAGGTGGTCGATGGGGCGGTACAAACGCAGCTCCAAGAGCTCGCGGCGAGTCTGTTGGGACGGAGCGTCTAACGACGCAGGCGTAGGCTACACGGGACTGAAGCGAGGATGTGCGATGCGTATATTGATGATTTCGGCCGAATACCCACCTATGTCGGGTGGCATCGGTGACTACACGCGCCGGCTGAGTGCGGCGTTGAGCCAGCGCGGCCACGAGGTCGCGATTATGACGGGCAAACAAGGGCAGGCATATCGCGATGCAGCGCGGATTTATCCGGTGCGCATCGAAAAGTGGGACAACAGCTGTA
Organism: Roseiflexaceae bacterium; assembly: GCA_947462525.1. Lineage (GTDB taxonomy): Bacteria > Chloroflexota > Chloroflexia > Chloroflexales > Roseiflexaceae > UBA965. The sequence goes on from CANHPK010000338.1 coordinate 2,305, forward strand.
TCCCCGTTATCCGCCAAACGGTCGCCAAACTCCTACCCGACATCGTCCACATTCAATACCAAACGGGCGCATATGACATGAAGGTGGCCATCAACCGGCTACCGGGGATGTTGTCGCGCGAACGCAAACAAGGCATGCGGGTCGTCACGACGGCGCACGACTTATTGCCGCCGTACTTGTTCCCCAAGGCGGGTTTTTTGCGCCGGTGGTACACCAAAAAAATCATCCAAGACGCAGACGGCGCGGTGATGACCAACGCCGGCGATTTCCATACCGTGATGGATGATGCCAAGGGGATGTGGAACCCCAATACCGTGTTTATCCCGATTGGGGCGAATGTGTCGCCATCCCCGCCGGATAATTACGACCGCGAACTGTGGCGTAGCCGGTTCGGTGTGTTGCGGGGCGACATGCTGCTGGCATACTTTGGCTTGCTGACGCACACCAAGGGCATCGACACACTGCTGTTGGCGATGCGCACATTGCCAGCCAGCACACGATTGGCGTTGATCGGCGGCGAGGGCGAATCGAACGAAGACCAGGCATATGCACGCCGTGTCCGCCAAAACATCATCGACTACGGCCTCGAGGATCGGGTGATTGTCACGGGGCACGCCGAACCGACCGATGTGTCGGCGTATCTGATTGCTGCCGACGCGGTGGTGTTGCCGTTCAGCGACGGGTATTCGTACCGGCGCGGCAGCCTGTTGACCGGTTTGGCACATGGTGTGCCGGTCATCACCACCAAGGCACAGCTCAATGTGAGCCAAGATCCCTTGCCGGATTTGATGAGTGGCAAACATGCCCTGTTGGTCGAGCCCGACAGCGATACAGCACTGGTAGAAGCAATCGAGCAATTGCGCACCAATCCAGAACTGGCGTTCAACCTGAGTCGCGGTGGGCGAGAACTGATGGAGATATTTGGGTGGGATCGCATCGTCGCACAACACGACGATTTGTATCACAGCCT
>CANHPK010000339.1 GCA_947462525.1 Roseiflexaceae bacterium
ACGTGCTCGACAATTTTGCTGCAAGTTATGAACTCGCCGCCCAGTACGGGGCTGCGTTCATGCAGGTCGATTCGATCTGCGGCCACCTCGCCCCTGCCGACGAGCCAGCCTACTACGCCATGATCGACGGCTACCGCCGCACCGGATCGGTGGCGGTCATCGGCGGCGTGCGCTTCAAATACCAGCCCTACCTGTCGGGCCGCAGCTTGGCCGAGGATCTGGCCATCGGCATGCAGCACTGCGACGCCATTGCGGTGACGGGCTCGGGCACGGGGGTCGATACCGACACGGCCAAAATCAGCGAGTTCCGCTCCCTCATCGGTCAGTTCCCACTGGTCGTTGGTGCCGGCATGACGCAACAGACTGCCCTCGAAAAGCTGGCCATCGCCGACGCAGCCATCGTCGGTAGCACTTTCAAAAACACCCGCAAAGACTCCGGCGAGGTCAGCGCGCTCCACGTGCAGGCGTTTATGGATGTGGTGCGACGCATACAGTGAGTAGTTATCAGTGAGTAGTTCAGGTGCAATGCAACGCTATGTTCACCGTATAATATGACCATCCACTCGTCTCCCAACTGCTACGCAGAAAATGCAACGTTTCAGATTCGTTCGCGAGTCAGACAGTACCGGTGCAAACGATGACCAATGAATCCCTCAATGTCAATTCACTGGAACGTGCGTTGTTTCGCCTCGAAGAAGGTTGGGAACGATACCAGCGCGACATCAGTGATGCCCAAATCCGCGACGGGTTGATACAGCGTTTCGAATTCAACTACGAAATCAGCCACAAAATGCTCAAACGGTTCCTCGAAGACACGTCGCCCACGCCTGCCATCTACGACAGCATGAGTTTTGCAGATCTGATCCGATCAGGCAACGAACACGCGCTCCTCCTCGGCACCTGGTCTGAATGGAAAACATACCGCGATATGTGCGCACGCAGTAGCCACTCGTACAACGAAGACATCGCGCGAGAAGTGGTTGACGGGATTGTGCCGTTCATCGCAGAAGCACGGTATTTGCTCACACAACTCAAAACACGACTGCCATGAACAACGCGCACACATCACTCAGCATCCTGCCGGCGCATTTGACAATGGTACGTGCAATTCTCACTACGCATGTTCCCACCCACGAGGTCTGGGCGTTTGGATCACGTGTAACCGGTAGCGCCAAGGAGTTTTCGGATTTCGACCTTGTCGTTATCGGTGAAAAACCGCTCGCACTCGGTGTGCATGCAAGCTTCGTCGACGATTTCTCCGAATCTGACCTACCATACAAAGTCGATGTCATTGACTGGGCAACGACAGACGCTGCTTTTCGCCAGATAATCCAACGCAATTGCATCGTCGTACAGCACGAAATGAGGAATGATCAGTAAGTACTGTCATCCGTAGGGGCGAGGTGCCCCGCTTTGCGGGGCATGACGACCTGTCCAAGTCACGTCAATTCGGCGATTAGCGTTGCTTTACGTGATCGGCAACCAAACCTTTGGGAGAAAAAGAATATCCATAATCCACCTCATCGCCCACCTCAAGCCACCCGGTACCAACCAGAGATGAAGAATGGACAAAAATATCCTGGGATGATTGATCAAGAAAAAACCCATTTCCTTTTTCAAAGCTATACCATCTCACGATACCGTGGCCATCGTTGGAGCCTATCACTCCACCTTTCATTTTGGTCACTTCTCCGGCTACAAATTCAGCAGCCATTTCGTCACCTTTTGCCTCTAGCGCAGCCCGTTCTTCTTCGCTCAAACCCGTGTTTGCAGCTGTTGCGCCGCAGGCGGCCAGGACTGCCGCGCCTGCGCCCAGGGCGACCATGCGCAGGAACGAACGGCGATTATGGGAATGGTTATGGTGGTAGTCCTCTCGATTTGCTGATAAAAACCTGTGTAACCGGCATTCATCAGTGCAATGTAGAGGTTGTTGGGTGAATAATCTACGCAGATACCTGGGTGCGGATGAGTACACAGACGGATGCGAAAGCGCTTCCGCTCTGTGTGTCATTTCAGCAGATCAGCAGAATGAAGATTAATAATTTACAACAACATTAACTGCAATCAAACCTTTCCTTCCACGTTCTACATCGTACTGGACTTTGTCGTTTTCTCTAATCTCATCAATGAGACCAGTGTTATGGACGAAAACATCTTCATCGCCGCTTTCAGAGGGAACAATAAAACCGAATCCTTTGGCTGAATTGTAGAACTTGACTGTCCCTTCTTTTTTACTGCTACCTTTTATTTTCACTTTTGGCGACGTATCTGCTACCAAATCAGCAGCCATCTCTGCAGCTTTTGCTTCGTACGCTGCCCGTTCTGCATTGGTCAGACCAGTGTTTGCAGCCGTAGCGCCACAGGCTGCCAGTACCGCCACGCCGGTGGCGAGCATACCGATGCTCAGGAACGCGCGTCGATTGCGTACGAGAGATTGTGAAACGGTCATAGCTATGCTCCTTTTAGGGCAATATGCGCACCACTGCGTTGAAATGAGTATGGGTGCATCGTTATCATCGCATATTTTTAAATATTTTTACCAAAACGAGAAAGCTCTTCTTATTGTGCGGTTTGCATTGCCCGAAACCCCGCGTGTGAGCGACACTACCGCACTCACCCAACCCCTCACCTAGATGCGACACGAAGATTTTATATGAGGGCCGAGGTCAATAGCGCATTGGTGATTTTCAACAAACGCTTCTCTGGACAAGGACTGCGTGTCACATAGAACATGTACGATTCGGGCGAAAACGAGACACTCACTCCTTTTACATACGCACAAAAAAGCCCCGATTCGTTGCTTGCAACGAATCGGGGCTGTTCATACGAACATGTATTTTTAATACACGCAGGTCTGATTGTGCGTATTGCTATTGGTGCCGTCTGGACAAATCGTGTCTTGCCAGTTGACCCCCGTCAGATCTGCACCCGTCAAATCAGCGCCGCTCAGGTTTGCACCGTGGAAGTTCGCGCCCGCCAAAAATGCACCACTGAGATTTGCGCCGGTCAGATTCGCAAAGCTGAAGTTCGACCACATCAAGGTACTCCAACGCAGCGTCGCCCCCGTGAAGTTGGTGTAGCTCATATCGGCACCACGGGCATCACTGCCGCTCAAATCTGCCCCTTGCAGTTGGCTGCTGGCCAGATTGGCATAGGCCAATTGTGCATACATGAGCTGCGCACCGGCCAGATTGATGTTATTGACCGGCTTGTGACTCAGATTGGCAAACGGTCCAATCAAAAAGCCCTGTACGAGCTTCCAATC
>CANHPK010000340.1 GCA_947462525.1 Roseiflexaceae bacterium
ACTCATGCGGGCTGCGTATCCCGCGGCAACGGCTGCCGAGATTCGATCCGCACTGCTCCATTCGGCGACCGACCTCGGCCCACCAGGCCGTGACGATCGGTACGGCTATGGACTCCTGCATATCCCGCGTGCATTGGCGGTCCTCAAACGGGCTCGTACCCAAATGCCGCCGCGTTAAGCAGGCGTTGTGGTAGGCTGCATAACGGCCCGCGCCGCGCGCTCGCCACTGAGCATGGCAGCATTGATACTACTCGCAACGGTATATTCGCCTGCCAAATAGAGGCCGTCGCGCACGGTCCGTGGGCCTACCAACGTCGCATGAATCCCTGCTGGCTGGGCAAACTGGGCATAGGGGATCCGATACATGCGCAACCGGCGATAGGTATCGAGTAGCGCAGGTTGGCCAGTCAGCTGCTCCATATCGTGCTCTGCCCGTGCATAGCACTGTGCGTCGTCCTCGGCGGGTGCGCCGATGACCGTTGCACTGAGCAAATGTCCACCAACAGGGCCGTATCCTGGTGCGACTGCGGTCATCTGCATCGCGTTATTGACATAGGCATCGGGATTTGCATTCAACCAAAGTTTCTTCTGGGTGGTCAGTGGCTGCGTCCCGGCCCAATAGAGCGTCACCGTGCTTTTGGGCGTCGTCGGAATCGCCAAACCAGACAACTGCTGGGCAATAGGCGCTGGTACCGCCAACACCACTGCATCGGCGTATCGTTCGGTCCCATCAGCCATCACCACCCCGCTGACCCGTCCTGCAGCGACAATCAAACGCCTGACGCTCTGCTGGCACTCAACTACCAGCCCCTGCGCGAGCTGCGTGGCGAGGACGCCCATCCCCGCTGCAGGCACCACCGTGCGCCCTTCCGCCAGCATTTTAAAGTCGTATACAAAGCATTTGGCACTTGTTTGCAAGCTGCGATCGAGAAAAATACCACCATAAAACGGCGCAAAAAACCGCTCGATGGTCTGTGCTGCAAATCCGTACTGCTCCAAATATGCCCGTGTTGTTTGATCCGGTTGCGCTTGGACCGTAGCAAATGGGGTCCGTTGGACCTGCAATCGCAATGCAAGGATGCGGAGCTTGTCGATGGTCGACACACTATCAGCCCAGAGCGCAGGCCATGCCGAGCGCCAATCACGCAGTGGATCGGTCAAAATAGTCCGTTTGCCATCGCGCACGACGACTGCCCCCGGGTCAAATGCACGGAGGTCAAGTGCGTCGTAGTCGAACCACCGACGTACCGCAGGATAGGCATCAAACAGCACTTGGAAGCCACGGTCGAGTCGGTACCCCGCCACGATATCGGTGCGCACACGTCCACCGATGCCATCACTCGCTTCGAGCACGGTTGTTTGCACCCCGGCACGTTGCAATGCCCGCGCACACGTCAACCCTGCCATTCCTGCGCCCACGATGATGACATGCATACCTACTCCTCTTGCCACTGGGGTCCTGTTGCCATTATACGAGTGGTGGTATCATAGCGGTGTTCTACTGAAGTGGAGAAAATCCATGCAACCGATTTGTGTGCAACTCTATACCCTCCGTGACGCCATGGCCGCCGATTGGAAGGGCACGTTGAAACGTGTGGCAGACATCGGCTACGCCGGTGTCGAACTCGTCTACTCGCATGATGTCCCCATCGCGGCGCTCCGTGCCGAACTCGAAGCCAATGAATTGCGCGTAACTGGCGCCCATGTCGGCATCGATTTTTTGCGCGGCAACCTCGACGGTGTCATCAACGACATCAAAACACTCGGCGGATCGTATGTCATCTGCCCGTGGATTGCTCCGACTGACCGTGGTGGTGCCGCAGAATGGCGCGCCTTCATGCACGAATTTGAGCAATACGGCGAACACTGCCGCGCTGCAGGCATCCAGTTTCTGTACCACCACCACGACTTCGAACTCGCACCGCTGGGTGACACCAACGCATTGACGATCCTCCTCGACGAGAGCAAGGCCGGCACTATCAATGCCGAGCTCGATGTCTACTGGATTGCCTATGCGGGTATGGATCCAGTTGCACTCATCAACAAATACCATGGCCGCGTTCCATGCGTCCACCTCAAAGACATGCAAGCAACGACGCGTGCCTTCGCCGAAGTCGGCCACGGGACCCTCGATATTGCTGGCATCATCAAGGCAGCTGACGCAGCCGGCGCTCGCTGGCTTATCGTCGAACAAGACGTCTGCCAGCGTGACCCCTTCGAAAGCATCGCCATGAGTTATGCCTGGCTCAAACAACACGGCCGCGCATAACGTTCGTTCACCCCGACGCACCTCTTGCTTCTGCAGGAGGTGCGTTTTTGCTTAGCAAATTCTCACGATGCCCGTCCGCACAAATCAAACAATACAGCGTACAATTTATGTATGTCAGGCAATGTTGCAGGCATGTGTACACGATGAAAATCCATCAGCACACGCCTGTTTTTCTGTGGTATGTTGTGTTGTGAAGATAATCACATTTAGCAAGGGGACTGTGCATGGCGTCTAAACCGCCCGAGATGTTGAAAGGCATGGCGCTCTCAGATACCGCCATCCGACAGCCGGTATTCATCACGATGTTGATGTTGCTGGCGGTTACTTTTGGCATCCTTTCGTATACGAGCATCCCGGTCAATCTCCTCCCCGAAATCAACATACCGATTGTTGCCGTGACCATCAGCTATCCTGGTGCCGGTCCAAACAGTGTGCTCGAACAGGTCGCCAAGCCGGTTGAACAGGTCATCAACACCATCAGCGGCATCAAACATATCACCTCGACGTCGTCGGATGGTCAAGTCATTTTTGTGCTCGAGTTCAACGAGAGCGTGGATGTGTCGCAAGCCGAAACAGACGTACGCGAAAAGATAAACACCATCCGCAATTCGCTGCCGCGCGACATCCGCGAGCCGATCTATGCGCGCTTCGATCCGAACCAAGCACCGATTGTATCGATTGCTATTTCGCCCATCGAAAACATTGACGCATTGACGTTGCGTGACCGTATCACCGACGAAATCGTGCCGCGCCTCCAACGGGCGCAGGGCGTCGGTTCGATTGCGGTCAATGGTGGGCTTACCCGTCAAATCAATGTCTCGATGAAGCTCGATAAGTTGCAAGCCTATGGACTCATCCCCGCCCAGCTCATTGGTGCATTGCAGTCTGCAAACGCCAATTTGGGCCTCGGGTCAATGAGTGCCGGCACCCAAGACATCAATCTGCGTGCGCCGAGTATGTTGACCGGCATCGAAGATATCG
>CANHPK010000341.1 GCA_947462525.1 Roseiflexaceae bacterium
CAAAGACATGCCACCAATGGAAGGCGTTGCGAAAGCGCAGTACATCGTGATGCCAGAGGGAAAAGTCTGGTTTACGATTATGTATCGCGATGCACTGCGCCCGTATCTTGTGGATTTGCCACATACCCAACGGTACCCGCCGACCGGGCCCTAGGGATCGAATTCCTAGCAGATTTTTCCGCGTTTCCCCGCTTTGCCGTGCCCGATGGGATGTTCGCCGATCCACCGTTCGTCTATCGGTTCATCTGCGCGCTGATAGCGTGTATCGGTCGAAAGACGGATCCGATTGGAAGCATTATCCAAGCTGGTGTGTACGGTATACACACTAAACAGCAACACATCTCCAGCGGCAAAATCGGCAGTCAGCCAACGTCCACCGAGGGCGTTGCGCAGTTTGACCGGGTTGTCAGACAACCAGCCGCCGGGACGGATGTTGCCGCCACCGCCCATTTCTTCATATTCGCTACCGACTTTGTTTTCACAAAATTCATCGACATCTTTGGATCCATAGCCATCATTGAGCCGCTGGTGTAGATGCGAGCGTTCGAGCACCATCAACCCTCCCATCGAGATGGGGATGTCACACAGAGGCGTCCATGCGGTGTAGAGTTGCTTGGTCCCACGACCCATATAGACGATATCCATATGTGGTGGCGTCCCCCGTTTGGGTGCCACCGCACGAACCCAAGTGAAGTCAAAATGGCGGACCGGCGCATCCAAAAGGACTTCAAAGGTGCGGATCATCGCACCTTCGTACAATACACTATGCAGCGGCGCATTATCCTGGCTGAGATCCGGCATAAACTGGACGTTGGTTGTCGGTGCCGCGACACAATCTTCGATGGGGTACGCGGGATCGATGTGTCCGCGCTCGGCGAGGCGTTCTGCCATGATTCGAAGCGCGGCAGTAATCGTCGTGGTGTCGAGAACGCCCTTCAGGTAGAGGTATCCTTCGGCTGCCATAACGGCGCGCAGCGCTGCTGGATCGGCGAGCAGTGCGGTGGAATCTTTGAGCAATCCGAACATCTCGGGGTCGGTCGAAATCTGCTTCTTCATCGCAGTCAACCGTGGCAACTGTGCTACCGTCATTGGGAGCTCCTCTCTGTACACCTCAATATCATAGCGAACTCTGTTCTGCATGTATAGAGGGGATCATTTGACAATTGTTTTGTTCCTTCGTATACTGACAACAGTTCTTTGAAAGGAACATATCGTGTTCAAACGCGGCCAGCTCATCCTAGTAGTCGTTATCGTCATTATCCTAATCGTACTACCGATTATGGGTGCATAACACTATAGGGAGCGGCATAACCGCACGATGAAGTAAAGTTCACCTCTCCCGTCACGGATACGGGAGAGGTTTTTGTTTGTGCAAATGGAGGATGTATGTCTGAGAAGCGTACCGGGGCTCAGATTCTGTGTGAAGCATTGATTCAAAATGGTGTCGATACCATGTTTGGCATCCCAGGCGGCGCTATTATGCCGTTCTATCATGCAATGTGGGAGTACCGCACGGATCTGCGGCACATCTTGTGTCGACACGAGCAAGGTGCAGGGCATGCAGCCGAAGGGTATGCGCGGTCCACTGGTCGTATCGGTGTCTGTATTGGCACCAGCGGACCTGGCACTACCAATTTGGTTACCCCCATTGCCGATGCATGGATGGACAGCACCCCAATGTTGGCTATTTGTGGTCAGGTGAGTAGCGCAGTCTTGGGGAAGGATGCCTTCCAAGAGACAGACATCACGGGTATCACGATGCCCATCACCAAGCACAACTATTTGGTCAAAAACATCAATGATATTGCCTATGTTGTCAAAGAAGCCATTCACATCGCCACGACCGGACGCCGCGGTCCCGTGCTTGTCGACATCACCAAAGACGCGTTGCAGGCAACGGCAGTTCCTGATTACAACAAAAAAATCTTTTTGCCCGGCTACCGCCCGACGGTGACGGGGAGCAAAAAGCAGATCAAAGCTGCGTTGTCGTTGATGCTCAAGAGCAAAAAGCCCATCCTGATGATCGGCAACGGTGTGATGATGTCCGAGGCAAGCGCCGAAGTCCGTGTGTTTGCTGAACGCTACAAAATTCCGGTCATCACCACGTTGCATGGCTTGGGCGCGTTCCCTGAGGATCACGAACTTTCGCTGGGTATGCCCGGGATGCATGGCTGGGTGCACGCCAACCGTGCCATCCAAGAAGCCGACTTTTTGATGAACATCGGTGGACGCTTCGACGACCGCGTGACCGGCAAAGCATCGACGTTTGCCCCCAATGCACGGATTGTGCACGTGGATATCGACCCTTCAGAAATCGGCAAAAACATCGAAGTCGAAATCCCGATTGTGGGCGACGCACGCATTGTTACGTTGTCGATGCTCGAAGAAGAGCCAGAAGAGAAGTTGGTTGCGGAGTTCCACAAGAACGCAGCAGAGTGGTTGACGTATGTCCGTGAACTGCAGACAAAGCATCAGCACAAACAACAGTATCTCAATCGTCCCGATACATCGACCATGTTGCCTCACGATGTGTTTGCGGCGTTGACCAAACAACTCAACACCCGTGGGAACTATCGTGTGGTCACCGATGTGGGCCAGCATCAAATGTGGGCAGCCCAGCTGCTCGATTGGTACAAACCACGCACGCACATCACATCGGGTGGTGCAGGCACCATGGGTTTTGCAGTCCCAGCTGCTATGGGTGTGGCTGTTGCGCATCCCGAAGACACGGTCTGGGCAATTGCAGGCGATGGTGGCTTCCAGATGACCAATCAAGAAATGATTGTCATCATCCAAGAAAATATCAAGAACATGAAAATTGCCATCATCAACAATGGCTTCTTGGGCATGGTACGCCAATGGCAAGAGTTGTTTGAAGGCAAACGGTACAGCGGCACACCGTTGACCAGCCCTGATTTCCAGAAGCTTGCTGAGGCATACGGGTGGACGGGCATCACGGTCGAAGCAGTAGACCAAATCGACGCAGCGATTGAACGTGCATACGCCATCGACGGACCGGTGTTGATCGACTTCCGCGTGGAGCGTGAAGTCAACGTGTTCCCGATGGTGCCACAGAACAAGAGCATTGGCGAGATGATTACGGAGTAGATGATGAAAATCCATACCTTAGTGGTGCTCGTGCAAGATCACCCCGGCGTGTTGAATCGTGCCGTCAGCATGTTTCGCCGCCGTGGCTACAACATAGCGAGTCTCGTCGTCGGGCACACCGAAACGCCGGG
>CANHPK010000342.1 GCA_947462525.1 Roseiflexaceae bacterium
ATGTCAGAACGATTGAAAGAGCGTATCGTTCCATGCTATAGTTTGTCTATGTCTCCTGCGATGGAGGCGTGATTCGCCTGTGCAGCCGCGTTGTTTCGCAACAACCGCACACCCCAAATCATGTTGCACATCATGAATGACCTGTTTATCTGTGTATGTGGTCATTCACTGAGGGAGAACCGATTCCATGGTCGACCAATCCAAACGCATGCGCAACGCCGCATCGGACCCATATGAACTCATCCAACGGGTAAATCGTCGCCGTACCGAGTACCGCCGCGAAGAACGCACTACGAGTGTCACGGATCGAATCCCGAGCATCCAAACCCTGATCCGCCGGCCTGAGCGTATTGCAGCGTTCTTTTCGCAGCGCATGGTGATGCACATTTTGGTGATTGCCCTGATCCCCGGTGCACTCCTTCTGAGCAAAACCGAACTCGTTTTGGCAGTGCCCGAAATCGGCAGAGCCCCAATCCTGATTGATGATGGCAACAATGACTTCACGGTCGACGTCGCCCCTATCACGGACGAATCATTCAGCGAGGGTGATGCCCCGTTGACCGAGTCCGAAGACCTGCCTGTGCCTATTTCGCTGGTATCACGCAATCAGACCATGTCACCAGTCGTCGTCCCTGTCACGGTGATGACCGACCGCGCCTATATGCGCAACGGGCCTGGCACCAACTATGACCCCATCACGCGCGCCTCGAGCGGGCTCGAACTCCAAGTCATCGGCAAATACGGCGACTGGTATCAGGTCCGCGAACGTGTCGACGCACCGGTGTTTTGGATGGCCGGTGAACTGTTGTCACTGCCCGAAAACGCTGCTGCTACAATTTTCGACATCTTTGACAAAGACCTCCCGCCACCACCCCCGCCGCGGACGGGCATCGTGCTCGAATCAGGGCTGACCCTGCGTGACGGCCCCGGTGTCAATTACGTCGCCATCACCACACTCAAGTTGCGTGGCGAAGTCGAACTCATCGAAATCTATCAGGATTGGTACCATGTCGCGGTCGACTCAAAGACCGACGGGTGGGTCAAATCCGAATATATCGAAGTCACCAAACCCGTCCTCGACCGCGTCATCACGGCTGATACGATCCCCGATCCATCACCAGAGCTCGTGGGCATTGTCCGCGAAAGCAACGTCAATCTGCGCCTCGGACCTGATTCACGCCATGCCAAAGTCGGTACTGCTGATTTGGGGCGAAAGTTCGATCTGATTGGGAAGTACAAAGACTGGGTACAGGTCATGGACGGCAAAAAGAAGGTCTGGATCTTCAAAGACCTTTTGAACGCCACCTCGCATGTGCTCCGTCGTGTACCGACCACGTCTGACTTCCCCGCTCTGCCGATTGGACCGACCCGTAATCGCAGCGGGAACAGCGGCGCGGGCGTCAGCACCAGTAGCGACGTCGCCAATGTGGCATTGCAGTTTGTCGGCTACCGGTATACATGGGGCGGTACGACGCCCAAGTCTGGCTTCGACTGCTCTGGCTTGATGATGTACGCCTTCCGCCAAGTCGGTGTTACCATTCCGCGGTTGGCTGCGTCGCAGTACAGCTTTAATGGTGCAATCGACATCAGTTGGGACAACATGGCTCCCGGCGACATGATGTTCTTCAAGAACACCAGTGGTCGACGTGGGATTACCCATGTGTCGATGTACATCGGTGGTGGCAAAATGGTCCACGCAATGACCCCTACCTACGGCGTCCAGATTTCGAACATCTATGATGATTATTGGGTCAAGCATTTCTATGGTGCAGCCCGAGTCAAGCGCTAAGCCGCAAATCATCACGGTTCTGTCATCTCTCGATGAGGCATCGTCCTAGGACGATGCCTCGGTTTTTGTTACTATACGAACATCACATACCAACGTGCGGCAATCTTGTGCCCGCACACGATAAAGGAGCCTGCATGAAAGGTCTGATTCTGAGCGGTGGCAACGGGACACGTCTGCGCCCCATCACCTACACCAGCGCAAAACAACTCGTCCCCGTGGCGAACAAACCCGTGCTGTTCCGTGTCATCGAGACCATCCGCGACGCTGGTATAGACGATATTGGCATCATCGTCGGCAATACTGCCGCCGAAGTGATGGCAGCAGTCGGTGACGGCGCCAAGTTCGGTGTCAAAATCACCTACATCCAACAAGACGCCCCCTCAGGTCTGGCACATGCGGTCAAAATCGCCCATCCGTTCATTGGTGACGAGAAATTCGTCATGTTCCTCGGCGACAACTGTATCCAGGGCGGCATTTCTGGCCTCATCAAGCAATTCCAAGACAGCACATATAACTCCCAGATTGTCCTCAAGGAAGTCCCCAATCCGCGCTCATTCGGCGTCGCCGAACTGAACCCCGACGGCAGCATCTTGCGGCTGGTCGAAAAGCCCAAGGAACCCAAGTCGAACCTGGCCCTGGTCGGCATCTACATGTTCGACAACTCAATCTGGCACGCAATTGACTCGATCAAACCCTCGGCCCGTGGTGAGCTCGAGATAACCGACGCGATTCAGGCACTTGTCGATACCGGCAAGACCGTGTTCCCCTACGTCCATCGTGGCTGGTGGATCGACACCGGCAAAAAAGACGACATGCTCGAGGCCAACCGACTCGTCCTCGACGAAATGGCCGAGGTCAACAACGGCTCTATTGACGCTGCTTCGCACATCATCGGCAAGGTAATCATCGAAGAAGGCGCTGAAGTCATCAACAGCACCATCCGCGGCCCCGCCATCATCGGCAAAGGCACACGCATCATCAACTCATACGTAGGGCCGTTTACGTCGATTTATCATCATTGCACCATCCAAAACAGCGAAATCGAGCACTCTATTGTCCTCGAAGACTGCACCATCAACGACCTGCCCGGTCGCTTGTGCGACAGCCTGATTGGCCGCTCGGTCGTGGTGTCACGCTCGTCGGCTCGGCCCAGTGCATACCGCCTCGTCCTCGGTGACCATAGTCACGTCGACGTTCTTTAGAGACCAGAGATCAGAGAAAAATACCAGCGTCAGTTTCGCGACTGGCTGCTGGTATCTCATTTACCACTTCAATTCCTCATTCCTCATTTTCCCGATTCGTTGCTTTGCGCCGTTGGAATCGTAAAGTAAAATGTCGTTCCATTGCCCACGGTGCTCGACAGCCAGACGCGCCCGCCGTGGCCTTCGACCAAATGCCGCACAATCGCGAGTCCAAGCCCGGTCCCCGAACCACGGGTGCGTGC
>CANHPK010000343.1 GCA_947462525.1 Roseiflexaceae bacterium
AACGAAGCCGGTGAAGTCGCCGGCAAAATCAAAAAAATCTTCCGCGATCGGGCAGGCGTTATCAGCGATGCAGACCGCGAAGCGCTCAAATACGAGCTCGGCGATGTGCTGTGGTATTTGGCCCAAATTTGCACCGAACTCGATTTGACGCTCGAAGACGTCGCCAGCGCGAATTTGACCAAACTCTATGATCGACTCGAACGCGACAAAATCGGCGGTGACGGCGATAATCGTTAAGATTATTGTTAATTAATTCATACTGATTTCCGGTATACTAATGAGGATGCAGGAGCGATGCAATCACCGAACACTGGTGTTGTTGAGGAGTCAGCAATGACGACTCCCGTCGTAACAATTGTCATACCCTGTCTGAACGAAGCCGAAACATTGGCAACAGTCATCCGCAAAACTGCGGCTGGGTTGGTGCGGCAGGGGATCCACGGCGAAATCATCGTGGCAGACAACGGCAGTACCGATGGCTCGCAGGCAATTGCAATCGCCGAGGGTGCAACGGTCGTGCCCGTGCCGCAACGCGGCTATGGTGCGGCGTTGCACGGCGGTATCAGTGCCGCCCGGGCACCATTTGTGGTGATGGGAGATGCAGACGACAGCTATGACATGGCAGCCATCGACCCGTTCCTCGAGCGGTTGCGCAACGGGGCCGACGTGGTGATGGGCAATCGCTTTGCGGGGCGCATCATGCCCAATGCAATGCCGTGGTTGCACAAATGGCTCGGCAATCCAGTACTCAGCTGGTTGGGACGGACGCTTTTTGGGAGCAGCGTGGGCGACTTTCATTGCGGCTTGCGTGCGTTCACCAAAGATGCATGGACGGCCATGAAGCTCCAAACCAGCGGGATGGAATACGCCAGCGAGATGGTCATCAAAGCGGCGTTGTTTGGCATGCGGATCGACGAGGTGCCCATCACCCTGTACAAAGACGGACGATCGCGACCACCGCATCTGCGTACCTGGCGCGATGGTTGGCGGCATTTGCGCTTTATGCTGGCATATGCGCCCAACTGGGTCCTGCTCACTCCGGGGATAGTCCTGGCGTTCCTCGGTGCTGCAGTGATGCTCTGGTTGTTGCCGGGTGCACAGCATATCGGGGCAATCGAGCTCGACATCAACACACTCACGGTCGCTGCAGCGGTATTGTTGTTTGGCGTGCAGCTTGCACTGTTTGGTATGCTCGCCAAAAAGTACATGATTGCCAGTGGGTTGCTGCCCGAATCGGCACGGTTCGCCAAGATAAATGCCAATCTGACGCTCGAGGCCGGCCTCGTGACCGGGTTGCTCTTGTTCATCGTAGGCGTTGGTGTCATCGCACGGGTGTTTGTGGGCTGGCAGAGCATCGGCTTTGCGGAGCTTGATCCGTCGCAAAGCGCACGACAGACCATTGTCGGCGCCGTCGCGTTGATATTGGCAGGGCAAGTAGGCTTCACGAGTCTGTTCATGAGCATCCTCGGATTAAACTTCCGGGCTCGCTAATCGGCAAGAATCACGGGCACGGATACAGGAGAACGCTGAGATGGTAGACAACACTTCCCTTCCCCTTGATATGTTGTATGTCGGCAATGCACCGGCGTGGCAGAATCCTAGTTTGACCGGGTTGAATCGGCTTGCGCCGCATGCAACGCTGTATCCATATGCAGATGCCGACGCTGCGCGTCGTGGCGACCGAGCACTTTCACGCTGGGTGCAATCACTGAGCGGCGAATGGAGCTTTGCCCTGTTCCCCACCCCCGCAGCAACGACACCCGCGGCAGTCGCTGCGGCGCAGTGGCAGACCGTCAGCGTGCCCGGCTTGTGGACGATGCAGGGATTTGCACAGCCACAGTATCTCAACATCAAAATGCCGTTCGACAGCGCACCACCCGTCGTACCCAACGACAACCCGACGGGCGTTTATCAGCGCTCGATAACGATCCCCACCGATTGGCAGAGCCGGCGCGTCATCGTCCACTTCGGTGGTGTCGAAGGGATGCTGTGTGTCTATGTCGATGGCGTGGCAGTGGGCATGGCCAAAGATTCGCGGACACCGGCCGAGTTCGACATCACGCCGCTGGTCACCGCGGGCAAGACACACACGTTGATGGCGGTTGTCGTGCGCTGGAGCGATGCGACCTTCATCGAAGACCAAGATCAGTGGTGGCACGCCGGGATCCCTCGGGAAGTCCTGTTGTACAGCACCACGATGCCGTATTTGCGTGACATCGCAGTCACGGCACAGCCCGATAGTATCTACAAGGGCGGCACCCTGACGGTCACCACCTATGCCAATCAGCCGGGCGACATCCGCACCGACTGGAGCGTCAGTGTGCATGTGTATGGCCCCGACAACAAACCATGCTTTGACGAGCCGATGCACGAAAAGCCGATGGTCGGGCGTGACAAATGGGGCGCACGCAACAATGCTGTGGACGTGTCGACGTTTACGCACATCTTCAAGCGGGTCGATTTGTGGTCCAACGAAGACCCCAACTTGTACACGGTGTTGGTGACCTTCCATACGCAGTCCGGTGACGAATACTACGCGGTCCGTACGGGATTCCGCGACGTCAAGATTGCCAAGCGCCAGCTCCTCATCAACAATCGCGCCGTGCGCATCAACGGTGTCAATCGGCACGAATTCGACGATGCGACGGGGCGCGTGATCAGCCGCGAGGCGATGCTCCAAGATATCGTGTTGATGAAGCTGCACAATATCAACGCGGTGCGTTGTTCGCACTACCCCAACGATCCGGTGTTCTACGATTTGTGTGACGAATACGGACTGTTTGTCGTCGACGAAGCCAACATCGAATCACACGCCTACGCAATGGACATCTGTCGCGACCCACGCTATACCGAGGCGTTCGTCGACCGGATGCGCAACATGGTCGAACGCGACAAAAACCATCCGAGCATTATTGCCTGGTCCCTCGGCAACGAAAGCGGGTATGGGCCCAACCACGACTCAGCAGCAGGCTGGACGCGTGCGGCCGACCCGACCCGTGTCCTCCACTACGAAGGTGCGATTGCCCGCGAGTTCGGCAACGATTGGGACCAAGGCCATTTGGCGACCGATTTGATTTGTCCGATGTACGCATCGATCGAAAGCATAGTGGACTGGTCTGCAGCGGGTGCCCACGATCCGCGACCGTTGATTTTGTGTGAGTACTCGCACGCCATGGGCAACAGCAACGGCACGTTGGCCGAGTACTATGCGGCGTTTGAATTGCCGGGACTC
>CANHPK010000344.1 GCA_947462525.1 Roseiflexaceae bacterium
GGTGTGACCATGGCGAGCTGGCAACCAGCCGGGCAAACGCTGACGATTTCGAGTGATGGCAAAACGCAGTCTGATTTGTACTGCCTCAATCCCATCGAAGTCGATTATCACACCAATCCGACGCCCCAAATCCTCAAAATCAATATCACTGATTCACTCTATTACCTCGTCAGTGTGCGTTACAAAATCAATGGGGACGAGTTGAATTCGTGGAACACCGCTAGTCGTGGTATCCCCGATGAAGGGGTCCTGATCGAACGTGTCATCACCGGAGGCACGCAATGGGACGACATTGATGGTGATGGGACGATGGACGCCGACCCGAACGGCGATGGCAGCACATCGGACAGCGAAACACAGGATTGGCGCGTCATTGTGCGTGGCAAACCGAACGGCTCCGGTGTGCAAAATAAAAACAACCTCTGGGATGTCGGTGACACTTTCTCAAATGTCACTGACGGTTCCTCATCCAATCTCGCCGACGGACTTTCGATTGCGGTTGTATCCGCCCCTCCTACTACACCCATGCAACGGTGTGTACGGGTCACCTTCGGCGCAGGATCGACGCAACCAGACGTCGGCATACGCCCGTGGCGGCAGGCACCGGGCGAAACCTACGAAACAACCGACATCTGGATCGATAGTCCACTCAATGGCTACGGCACGTTCCGTTATGGTTTTTGGAATGACTTAGACGGCAATAGTGTCCCTCGTGGCAATGGCGATGACCCTGCCATCGGCTCGATCAACCGGCTCTATGCACGCGTGCACAATTTTGGTAGTGCAAACGCACTCAATGTCAAAGTGCAGTTCCAAAACAGTGACCCGTTGGGGGTCGGCGTCAACGGCGCATCTTGGGTGAATACTGGCCCAATCATCGATTCGACCCGGTTCCCCGCATTAGCCAACATGCCGCCGCGCAGTTACACCGATGTCTACATCGAATGGACGCCGACGGTGACGCTCACAGCCGAGCAGATTGCGGCTGGGACGTTTGACTTCCATACCTGTGTGCGGGTCACAATGACCACCGTGACCAACGAGACCATCACCGGAAACCAAGATGGCGACCAAGAACAAGAAAACATCCGCAACTTCGAAGCAACTCCCGAAGTCAGCCCTGTCTTTACCCATTCGTTCGATATCAAAAACATCAGCGCCACGAACAGCAAAATGGTGCATTTGTCGACTGACCGCACCATCCCATCCGGGTGGACCGTTGACATCAATAACGCGGATGTGGATATTTCGATTCCGCCGAGTGGCACCGTGACAATCCCAGTAACGGTCACCGCATCCGGAACCAGCGTCATCGGTAGCCAGTTCACGCTCGCTATCGGCGTCATCGAAAATCGCCTCCTCACGAATACCAAACTCGGCACAGATCCGCTCGACAGTACACACCCCGATGAACTCGAAATCGGCGGACTCGATTTCAATGTCAACGTCCGCTCACCGACAGACATCGCGTGCCAAGCATATGGACGGGGTACGCGTATCGAAGTAACCGGCGCACTCGATGGGTTCGAAGGGATCCACCAAGCAGGAACTGCGTTGCGGGCCTATGCACAGCTCTACGACAGTAGCAAAAATCCCATCCCGCTCGATGATCGTGCTAAAGCAGATGTCGGTTCCAACGGGGCATTTTTCACCAACTTCTCTACCATCTCGGAGCAAAAGGGAACCATCGGGGTACCGGTATACACACGCTGCCTGTTCCCCGGCACGCATTTGCTGGGGATGAGTTCGACCGATTTTGTCCCAATCAACTATGGGGCTTTCCCCCCTACCCCAACCGCAGAACCATGGGTCGGCAGCCAATTTCATTACAGTGCGAGTCTGAATAACGTATTGCCGCCTACGACGACGTTTTCGGATAACGTCGGTGTCGGATCATCGAGTTCACGGCTCTTTACCTGCGCAGCAGGCAGATGCCCCTTGCTCGTCAATGGGGTGCACGGTCGCGGTGTGCAGTTCAGTAGTGCGAATGACTCGTATCTGGTCAGTGGTACGCCCGTCTCACTGAGTAATGTCTACAGTGTGTCGTTGTGGGCCAGACGATTGTCTACCAATCGTGACGAAACACTTATTTCGCACGGCAATACATTGGTACGCGGCAAACTGTTCAACATGGGCTTCAATGAACGCGGGAACCTCGTGTGTAGCACGTACAGTGACGAGGTTGTTTCGACGCGGCGCATCCAAGATACCGATTGGCATCACTACCAGTGTGAGTTCGATGGCACAGATCGGACCGTGATTATCGACGGCCAAGTGGATACTCGAGCAGTAAGCGCAACGGTCGGTTCGTATGCGACAAACAGCTTCGTGTTACTCGGTCGGCGTGCAGATCGGTCCAATAGTTTTGATGGATACATCGACGAGGTAAACATATTCCCATCCCTGTCGTCAGATACGGAACAATTGTATGCAAACCCTGGCGCAGACATCGCCGGGTACATCCCAATGAGTCATCTGACATTCAATGATGTATCCATCACACAAGGCACAAATATACTCAGTTGCGCAGGAGCTGCGTGTCCGGTGGTCACGTATCCAGAATCTGCAGCTTCGTATCGTCCGACAGAACGCATTGCAGTGATGCAGCTCCAGAAAAATCGCGCCTTGACGATTTCGTCGAGTGTTGCAGCCGCTGCTGGCACAGACAGCACGCTCCTGTTTTGGGGGCGCTTCGCCAGCCTCGACACGATTGGTCAACTCGTGACCCAATCGCAGGCAAATCGACCGCGCATTGCAATTACTGCACCGGGAGTACTCAATTATTCTGGTCTATCCTATGCGTGGCCGTCTGGGAGCACTGCGGGGACGCCGCAGCTATCGGATTGGCATCACTTTGCATTCGTCAAAAGCGGCGCAACGCTGGCAATCTACATCGACGGCAACAAGGTCTCCGAGGGGAGTGCACCAGCAGGGCTGTTGCCGTTCCGTGTGGGAACGTCCTCTTCTCTGTCTATTGGGTTTTATCAAGGGTCTCGTATCGGTGAGTTAGGTGCGTTTGAGCTCCACAACAGCGCCCTGCCCGGGGCAACCATTGCAGATCGCTACGCTTCGGGGATACCACTCGCAAATGTTGTCCCCACAGCTACCCTCACCAACAGTCCAATCCCCACCACGACACTATCACCGACCGCCACTGCAATTGGCGCAGCAACCGTCACCCCAACGGGACCTGTGGGCAAGCTGACGCTGACGCGTACCGTTTTTGTCGGAC
>CANHPK010000345.1 GCA_947462525.1 Roseiflexaceae bacterium
AAGCATCTTTTCACTTATACCTACTATCATATGCAGTTTCTGTGAGATAATTCCGGAATTTTCAACGTCAGGCATGAAAAGCGTGTACATGGCGGACTTTTCGCTGAACGTCATGGTATGCAGTGACCCAAAACCTGCCGTACGCAGGCGCGTGCCCTCCACAATGCAGAAGACACCCCGTGGGGTGTCTTCTGAAACACACACATCAGTGGGAACATAACTAGCCGCGCAGTGGTGAACCGACGGCCAAGTATCGATAGCCCAGCGCCACCAGCTCGGCGTAGTCGGGGATCATACGGCGGCCGTCGATGATGAGGTAGGGTTTTTTGGTGTTGAGTTCGATGGTGCGCGACAGGCCGCGGAACTCTTCCCAATCGGTTGCAATGACCAGTACATCGGTGTTCGCCAGCGCACTTTTGACCGATTCGTGGTAACTCAATTTGGCAAACAATGGGTTTTTGATGGGGTCGAACCAGCGTCGCGCCTCGTGCATCGACATCGGGTCATACGCATGAATGGCGGTCACACCGCGCCCCAGCAAGCCCTCGACGACCTTGAGTGCCGACGAATCGCGCATGTCGTTGGTGCGTTGCTTGAACGACAATCCCAGCAAGGCGACGGTCTTGTTGGCAAACGAAAAGCCTGCCTCTTGCTCGGCGCGATCGAGCAGGTACATCTTTTGGTATTCGTTGATGTCATAGACCGATCGGAGCAACTGGGCGTCTTGGTCGCGGCTCTCGAGCTGGTAGATGAGCGATTGGACATCTTTGCCGAAGCACGATCCACCCGCGCCGATGCCTACATACGAACCCCACTTCGAGATGCGGTTGTCGGCGGTGACGCCGCGCTTGAGGTCCTCCATGCGGACATTGGGGAAGGTCTCGCCGATGCGCGCGCCGATGCCGTTCCAAAACGACACATAGGTCAGCAACAACGTGTTGGCGATGTACTTTATCGACTCGGCGGTCTCGGGCGTTGTTTCGATAAAACTGATGCGCACGTGATTGACGAACTGCGAGTAGATGCGTCGTAGGATGCGGAAGTCTTCTTCGGTGTCGGCGCCCACCACGACGCGGTCGGGACGGCGTGATTTTTCGACAGCATCACCCTCGGGCAAAAACTCGGGGTTCGAGGCGACGCCCACATTGGGGACGTTGTGTTTGGCCAACGCTTGTTCGAGGGCGCGGGCAGTGCCGATAGGTACGGTGCTTTTGTTGATGATGACCACCCGCCGCTGATCGGCACGCTTGGCCAACAACTGGGCAAGGTAGTCGACAGCGTTGAAATAGAAGCTCAGATCCGACGAACCATCCGGATTGGGTGGGGTGGGCAAGCACAGGAAGATGGCATCGGTGCCTTCCAGGATGGGGGCTATTTCTGTGGTGAAGAAGAGGTAGCGGTTCAGATTTTCGGCGATGACCGTGGCCAGGCCTGGCTCGTTGATCATGCGCTCGATTTCTTCGGCTTTGCCCGACGAGTAGGCGGCGATACGGACCTTGTCGATGTCGTAGGCATAGACTTCGTGCCCATACTCGGAGCAGACAGCGGCATGACAGAGGCCAACGAACCCGGTCCCGACGACGATTATTTTCATAGTACTGGTCAATCCTTCAGCAGCGTGCGTCCGATTATTGGGCGGCCAGGATGTCGCGCAGGGCATCGAGGCAGAGGATGTTTTCGGCCGGGGTCCCAAACGAGATGCGCAACACGCCGGGCAATCCCCAGGCGCCGAGTGCATTGATGGCGATGCCGCGGGCCGCCATGGCTGCCACGACGGCAGCGTCGCTGACGCCCGCAGGGAGCGGTACCGCGATGAAGTTCGTCTCGGATGGGTACGGTGTGAGGCCCAATGCGGTCAGCCGTTCGACATACAGGTCACGGGCTTCGGCGGCTTGGGCGCGACTCGCCTCGAGGTGCTCGGTGTCGCTCAGGGCGGCGATGCCGGCGACCGCTGCGAGTGCGTTCACGTCAAAAACCGGTCGGGTTTTGGAGAGGTAATCGAGCACTGCCGGGTCGCCCAAGGCGTAGCCCAGGCGCAGACCTGCCATCCCGTAGATTTTCGCATAGGTACGGAGCACAATCATGTTGGCCCGGCCACCGCGGAGCTTGCTGATCATGTCGGGGAAGTCCGCCCGGGTGGCGTATTCGATATAGGCCTCGTCGACGACGATGAGCACGTCGTTGGGCACGGCCGCGAGGAGCTGGTGCATCTCGGCTGCGCCATTGGTCGCGCCGGTCGGGTTGTTGGGATTGCAGATCAGCACCATGCGCGTCTTTGGGGTGATGGCAGCGGCCATGGCAGCGAGATCGTGGGCGCCGTTGCGCAGCGGGATTTTCTTTTGGGTGGCGGCCATCATACCGGTGCGCATCACATAGCTGACGAACGTGCCGTCTGCCATGACGACTTCGTCACCCGGCTCGAGGTAGGCCAGCGCGATGAGCAAAATCAGCTCGTCCGACCCGTTGGCGCAGAGCACCATGTCAGGCCGCAGATCGAAGTGTGCTGCCAATGCGGTACGGAGCGCGGTGTTGTTGGGGTCTGAGTAGCGGTGCATGGTCGGGATGGCGGCGGCTGCAGCGGCCATTGCTTTGGGCGACGGACCGAGGGGGTTTTCGTTGGCAGACAAGCGCGCGACGATAGGTACAGCAGGCGCCGCCGCAGGGGGCGCACTGCGCATCGAACGAAGCGCGGCAATGGCGGGTTTTTGGCGCATACACGATACCTCATAGCGGTCAAACGACATACACAAATGCATGATAGTATAGCACGCTACTGCGTCAAAATGGGCTCTACTTGCATGTTGTGAAAAATAGTGCTATTCTCGAAATATTATATGTCTTTTATGTACGTACGTATCTGAGGAGTCTTTGTGAGTCGTGCTGTCATGCCACCCGACGTCGTTGTGCGTCGACTCCCGCTATATGCGCGGAGCCTACGCTACCTATTGCACGAAGGTGTGCTGTCGGTATCGTCCCAAGAGCTCGGGGATCGCATCAATGTGACAGCCGCCCAGATCCGCAAAGACTTGTCGTACTTCGGCGAGTTCGGCAAGCAGGGCATCGGCTACGACGTCGAGCGATTGCTCGAGCAAATCGACCAGATTCTCGGCCTCGATCGAGCGTGGGCAGTGGCGTTGATCGGTGCAGGTCAACTGGGCGAGGCAATTGTGCGCTACGAGGGGTTCCGCGCGCAGGGGATCCACATCGCGGCAGTGTTCGA
>CANHPK010000346.1 GCA_947462525.1 Roseiflexaceae bacterium
GGCGCACGCCATCGAGTCTGATCTGGCGCGCGGGCGCGAACCAAAGCTGCCCGAGTTCCCCGTCTTCTTCTCCAAAGCACTCAACTCGGTCTGTGGTGACGGCGCCGAGGTACCACTCGACCCCAACGTGACCAGCCAGCTGGATTACGAGGTCGAACTGGCCTATGTCTTCGGCAAGACCGCCAAGAACGTCAAAAAAGAAGACGCCCTCAGCTATGTCTTCGGCTACACCATTCTCAACGATATTTCGGCCCGTGACCTGCAGAACCGCCACCAGCAGTTCTTCAAGGGCAAGAGCCTCGACAACAGCGGACCCATCGGGCCCTGCATTGTCACCGCCGACGAAATCCCCAATCCTGCCGGTTTGGCCATCAAGTTGCGCTTGAACGGCGAAGAACGACAGCACTCCGACACGGGTGATTTGATCTTCGACATCCCAACCAGCATCGAATACCTGACCCTGGGCAGCACCATCGAGGCCGGCCAGATTGTCTGCACTGGCACCCCAGCCGGCGTCGGCATGGGCAAAACCCCGCAGCAGTGGCTCAAGGCCGGCGACGTGATGGAAGCCGAAATCGAGAAAATCGGCGTCTTGACCAACAAAGTCGTCAAAGCATAGCGAGTATCTGCGACAGACCGGAGCGCGCGGGATGCACTGCATCCCGCGCGTTTTTCTGTGGGTCGTGATGTAGATGCCAACGAAGTGGGGGTTTTTGTTGGGGAAAACGCAGGGTTTATGGCAATAAACCCTGCTCGATATGCACCTGCTACGTCGTCTGCTCGGTACGCCCGATTTTCAGCACATACAGCAGCACGACCCCAGCCAGACGCAACCCACCGGCGACATAGAGGGCAATGTGATAATCGAACTGGGTGGCCAAGAACGTCCCCACCAACGGCATCGCCAAGGTGGCCACATAGCCGGTCAGCTGCTGGAGCGCGACAAATGACGGCACGCGGTCGCGCGGCATCGTCTCGAGTGCAAGGTCAAAAAAGACCAAATCCTTGCCCGAGCCGATGAATCCCGCGAGGCCGGCCAGTATCGTGATGAGCACAATCGACTCGGTCATCCCGGTCAACAGCGGGTAGAGCGACAACGCGATGGTCGATGCAAACAATACCGGCAGATTGCCCCGCTTGGCGCTGACCCGTGCCCAGACGAAGTACGCAATCAGCAGTACGCCACTGTTGACGGTGTTGACGAGCCCTATTTCGAAGTCGCTGGCCTCGACGACACGTACCCAATACAGTGGGAACAACGGCATCGCCATCCAGATCCCACAGTTGAACACAAACGTGGCGGTGATGTAGCGACTAAAGGCGGGCACCTCGCGCAACATCCCCACACTCTCGGTCAACAATGCCCGCAAACCGGTTTTGTGCGCTTGGCTACTAGGCGTGGTGTCGATGCTGATGCGCGACGAAAAGAAAAAGCTGAGCATTCCGCCCAAAAACGAAACGATAAACACGATTTGATAGTTAATGGGGAAGCTGAACTGCTCGAGTAACCAGCCCGCCCCTGCCACCGATATCGCCGTTGCCGCCCCCAACGTCGACCAGCGCCAACTCATCAACTGCTGGCGTCGCTGCGGTCCCGCTGCTGCCCCCATCACCACCGTAAAAGTGATGTTGACGATGGTCTGCGGGATGGTCGCGATTGCCCACAGCACAATCACCGCGGTCGGAACATAGCCAATCGGCAAAAAGAACGGCAAGAGACCCGTGAGTGCATAGGTCGCCTGCACCCACACGCGCGCCCGCGAGTACCACGGCACGATGTCGGTTTGGCGCTCGAGCATGCGCCCAACCGGGATTGCCAGCAACAAACCGGTGAACGCCGGCATAGACGTCAGCAAACCAACCAACAACGGTGACGCACCCAAGCGGGCGAGGAACACCGCGAGGAATGTTGCAATCCCTCCGACGATCCCCACACCGATCCCGTCGATGATGACGCTCCGCTGATTGCGGATCATCACGACGTCTTCGTGTGCCAGGCCTTTGAGCGATCGGAACGGAGAGAGCATGGCTTCCTGAAATACAAAACCGGCGCATTACGCGCCGGTTTTGTCTGTATTGGACTAGGCGCGTTTGTTGAGGGATTCTTCCCAGGTTGGTTTGGTCGGGGTTACTTCGGGGTTTGGCTTGTGCCGGAACGCCAGCAAAATACCAATAATCAGGCCTACCAGGATAAGCCCATAGACGCCAGCAGCGACGATGGATTCGGTGAGGAATATCTTTATTCCGACGCTAATGAAGGGGTACGCAAATACCAGAATCGCAACTATGGTCCACGGCTTCTTCATGACGACTCCCAGATCATACGTATCATGACGCCATAGTACCACAGCTTTGTGCACACGCTGCAACACTACATGATGTCGTAATGGTATGATGAGTCGTCCATACGGATCACACAATAGGGAAAAAGCATGCCAGATATTCATGTGTTGGACGGCGGATTACGCGTCGTCATCGAAACACTGCCCCATACGCATTCGGTCTCGATAAGCTGCACTGTCTGTGTTGGCTCGGGCCACGAAGACGACGCCCAGAGCGGCATGGCCCATTTTATTGAACACTTACTCTTCAAAGGCACCCCACGCCGTCCGAATCCCAAAATCCTCATCGAAACCATCGAAGGCGTGGGTGGCATGATCGACGCCTACACCAACGTCGAATCGACCGTCTACTCGGTCAAAGTGGCCAACATCCACCTCGCCCGGGCAATCGACGTCCTCGCCGATATGCTCCAGCATCCCAATATGTCGGCGATTGATGTCGAAAAAGAACGTCGCGTCATCCTCGAAGAAATCAGCACCACTGCCGACAGCCCCGCCGAGCTGGTCCACCTGCTCGCCGACACCGCCCTCTGGGGCGAACAGCCCCTCGGCCGTGACATCGCAGGCAGCGAGGCCACCGTCGGCGGCTTCAACCGCGATGCCCTGTATGCCTTCTACCAAAACGCCTACACCCGTGCCAATCTGGTCATCTCGGTGGCTGGGAACATTAACAGTGCCGACGTCCTGCGCCTCATCGGCGAGGCATTTGCCGACATGCCCGCTGGTACGCCTGCGGTTATCCTGCCGACCAAACCGGCACAAATCGGCCCCAAGGTGGCGCTCCAGCACGACGACAGCGAACAAGTCCACTTTTGCATCTCGATGCTCGGTTTGGGCATGGACGACCCCGATCGGCGCGCCATGTTGGTCTTTGA
>CANHPK010000347.1 GCA_947462525.1 Roseiflexaceae bacterium
GTCAACGAAATGGGTAACAATCTGCTGCCTGTCTATCTCGGTGCAAGTCGTACTGCCAAGCGCGTCTATGCCTCACGCCGCGCTGATCTCGACTACACCTGTGCCATTCTCGATGACAATTCGCTCAAATGCTGGGGCGAAAACGGGAGCGGACAACTCGGCGTCGGCGATGGCGATAACCGCGGTGATGCTGCAGGCGAAATGGCAGCGTTGGGCACCGTGAATCTAGGGACCGGCCAAACGGCCGCACAAGTTGCCATGGGTGAGATGCACACCTGTGTGTTGCTCACATCAACCGATATCAAGTGTTTTGGCAAGTCTAATCAAGGGCAACTAGGTGATGGGCTCGGCTTTTACAGTTATGGCGACAGTAGCTCTCGAATGGGCGATAATCTGCCGATTGTCAATCTTGGAGTAGTGACTCCCTAACAAATCTCGGATACACCTGACCAACAGATGTTGACGGGCTTGGCATATTCGGTACGTATCCCGAACCACACGCGGCAAGCCGCGTGTGGTTTTCTGTATAAAAGTAAAGATTGTATGTAGAGAATCTGTAGAGAGGCTTCATTTAATATAAAAAAATTCATGTTATCTCGAATTTGGAGCAGATGTATGCGTAGACTATCGCTGGCGGTGTTTTCCGTGCTTATCATCCTGGCGTGCTGTGCCGTCGCACTGCGAACGCAGTCGTTCGACTCTCGTGTCACTGCTGCGCCGCGACTGAGTCCCTCGTCGATGGTATCGGCTGGTCCAGCATATACGTGTGCGGTACTGACGAATGGAACGCTCAAATGTTGGGGGCAGAACACCTACGGGCAATTAGGACTCGGCAATACCGATACCTACGGTGATCAAAGCAGCGAGGTCGGTACCGGATTGCCGGCTGTCGATGTCGGCCAAACAGTGAAGTTTGTGGCTACGGGACAATCGAACACAACCTGCGCCATCCGCACCACCAACGAGACCGTGTGCTGGGGCTATGGTTGGGACTACATGCTCGCGAATGGGGTCAACGGAAACGTAGGTGATGACAGCGGCGAAATGGGCAGCGCCCTTACCCCTATTGACTTTGGGACAAGCTACGCGGTCAGCCTCGACATCGGGTTATTGCACGGTTGTGCATTGTTGGCTGATGGCACAGTTAAATGCTGGGGCACCAACAACAATAGCGTGCTCGGGGTCAACGGGAACATCCAAACCGTCGCACAGTTGGGCACGAATTGGCCGTCGGTCGATTTGGGCAGTGGTCGCACGGCACTGGCACTCACGTCAGGGAATTTGCACAATTGCGTTATTCTTGACACCCATGAAGTGGCGTGTTGGGGCGCTGGCGAGTTTGGACAATTGGGCTATGGTGATGGCGCAGATCGTGGCTATGCCAATCTGGGCAGCGCGTTGACCACGGTAAATCTTGGCACTGGCAGGACTGCCACAGCAATCACCGCCAGTCGATATTCGACCTGCGCGATCCTCGACAACGGTACGGTCAAATGTTGGGGGCTCAACAACATCGGACAACTCGGCCAAGATTCCACGACATGGATTGGGGATGATGCAAATGAAATGGGCGATAATCTGCCGGCAGTGTATCTCGGGAGCGGCAGGACTGCGAAAAAAATCACTGCCAACAATGACACGTTCTGCGTCATCCTCGACAATGACACGCTCAAATGTTGGGGAGAAAACACCTACGGCCAGTTAGGGACAGGTGACACCAACAACCGAGGTGATGCTGCCGGTGAAATGCTTGCGTTGGGAACGGTCAACTTGGGGACAAATCAAGTACCCTCCCAAATTGCAATCGGCCATTATCATACTTGTGCATTGTTGACATCGACCAATCTTAAGTGCTGGGGAGGAGGATTTCTTGGTCAATTAGGTCGTGGGACGAGCCTCGATTACGGTTCAAGCAGTGCCGATTTAGGCGATGCACTCCCACTCGTCGATTTCGACGGCGTGACACCCTCTGTTACGAACACCCCAGCAGCGACAAACACCTCGACACAGACCTATACCCCGTCGCAGACCAGTACCCCAACCCAGACCAATACACCGACGGTGACGCGCACCGCCTCCAAAACCCTCACCCGGAGCAAGACCCCCACCCGCAGCAAAACCAAAACCAAAACCAAAACACCCACCAAGTCCAAGACACCCACCCACACACCCATCGGCTACGTGTCGCGTGTCACTACACTGGCAAGTGGATCGAGTCACTCCTGCGCGATCCTGGCCAGTTCGGTGGTCAAATGCTGGGGGCTCAATACCAACGGGCAACTCGGACTGGGCGACACCAGTAGTCGTGGTGATGCCGGCGGCGAAATGGGCAACTCCCTCCCCGCTGTCGATCTGGGCACCGGTGTGCTGGCCAGCAAAATCTATGCGGGTAGTGACCATACCTGCATACTAACCACCACCAAACGCGTCAAATGTTGGGGCGGCAATAGTGCCGGTCAACTGGGCATCGGCGATACCAATCATCGCGGCGATGGCAATGGCGAGATGGGCGATGCGCTCCCCTACGTCGACCTCGGTACGGGGCGTACCGCGAGCGCTGTAGCACTCGGCGAAGGCAGCACCTGTGCACTCCTCGACAACGCAACGCTCGTGTGTTGGGGCCAGAATATATTCGGCCAGCTGGGCGTCGGGTCGACAGACACTATTGGTGATGCAAGCAGCGAAATGGGCGATGCACTCGTCCCCGTAGACGTGGGGACCGGCCGCACGGTTATCAGCATTTCCGCGCGTTCGTTGGGCTATTGTGCACTCTTAGATGATGACTCCATCAAATGCTGGGGCAACAACTGGGATGGCCAACTCGGCGTCGGCGACACTGACCATCGCGGCGATGGCAGTGGCGAGATGGGCGATTCGTTGGCACGTGTCCCGTTCAGTACCGATCTGACTCCCGTCGAACTCGCAGCCGACAAATACTCGACCTGTGCGCGCTTCGACGACGGGACAGTACGCTGCTGGGGGTCGAATGGCTTCGGCGCATTGGGCATCGGCGATGCCGTTAACCGTGGCGAATCCGCCGGCCAAATCGCAGCCCTGAGCGCCATCAACCTGGGCAGTGGCCATACCGCCAAGCGCATCTATGGCGGCCTCGGGAACTCGTTCTGCGCACTCCTCGACGACAATGCACTCAAGTGCTGGGGCGATAACTCCGATGCCAACCTGGGCATTGGTGTCGGCGCTACCGAC
>CANHPK010000348.1 GCA_947462525.1 Roseiflexaceae bacterium
CGTCCGGGCTGCTTCACCTTTGAGTGAACGGACCGTCTCCCAACCCAGCAGGTTCCGCAGGATTTCGCGGCCACCGGCGGCCTGTGTAATCCGAATGAACGTATCTGCGTAGGTGTTCGCAGCAGATGTAACCTCGTCGGGGCGAATCCCTGTCACCGTGATGGTGAGTACCTGTTGTTCCCAGCTGAGGGTAGGGTTGAGCTCAACAGTCCCGAGCGTCGGATAATCGCGGAGCAATGCAGCACGTGTCTGGTACAGAATATTGTCCATGTCTGCATCAGGCAGACCATTGGGTGCAAACAATTCACGCGCATGCTCGCCGTCAATCGACACCTGTGCATGTGCGGTATACATCGGAGGTGCCGCTATTTTGCCTGGCAAAACCAATGCGCAAGACACAATCACCGACGCCAAGACGATGAGAACTGCGAAGACGTTATTTTTGAGGAACGGTATTGCCATATGTCGACCTTCATGCAGCCCGAGTGAGTTCTGATGCTGAAATAGGCATGCAGCCGACCTCTTGAAAGGCGCAGACATGCCGGTCTAGTATAGCACAGTGGCTTTGGGGATATCTGATACACGCCGTGTATCGACCTGATACCATAGCTCTATTTAACGCTTCGACGCACGATACCCGGCACGAAGCGCCGCATCAGCAGCATCAAAACAAACGACACTCTCGTTGCGTGTAATACTGTAATACATGCCGTCCGGCAGATGATAGATCATTGTGCGCCTGTTCCCTTTGATTTGGCCAGGCAGACATGGGTATGATTCAGAAGCCACAAAGGTTGGATCCACCGGTTGGGTTGCCACGATTGCTTTGGGGGCAATGGGCGTAGACGTCGGTTGAGTCAATACACCATCGGCTGTGGGTTGTGTCACCGTCCCGTCACCAGCATCAGTCGGTGTGCCTCGCTGGGCGGGCTCGATCTGAGGGGTGGCATTCAGGTCGAATGCAGCGTACACACCGTATCCCAGTGACAGCGTCGTCACCAGCCCGACAACCAACGCGGCAAGCCATACTGCGGGGGTACGCCACGCCTTGCGTGCAGCAATAGGGGCATAACGTTGCACGCGGAACGCCTCGCGCTGGGCGATGACGTTGGTGGTGTGTTCCGCCCGAATGGATGTCAACAGGCGGATGACATTATCGGCCAAGCGATCCACATCATCGAGGGGAATCGATGCTTGGTGCGCCCAGCGATTACGCACCGACCGGATTTCGTGTAGCAACGAGCGATCAGCAGCGGACAACACCCTGCCAAACGTACTATCCCAATGGGCAAGGATGATGCGGACAAGGGCGGTCGCATCGAGCTGCAAACTCCGCGCGTCGAGCGGGGTGCGCAGATCAGGAGTATTTCGTAAAACTGTAAACCAATCAGCGCCATGGGTGCTTTTCAAAACAGTAATCACAAATGGCTCAAATCCCGTGCGGAAATCCGCGAGGAGTTGGTCAATGTAGAGCCGGACATGCTGATCCGTGGTCATAGACCCTCTTCGGTACGATGACAGTACTTTACACCAAAACTGACCGCATGGGAACGTCAGAAAATCTTTTCATGGAAGTGTTTGGCAAATGTCTGGTAGAGCGGTGTCGCAGGATCAGTGTCTGCGACTGCTACGTCGACAATGGCAAATGAACGCGCCGCAGGTCGTTCAAATGCCACCCGGAGCACGGTGGCAACAAGCTCGGGATCATTACCGTACACACCACATCCCCACGCACCGAGCACTAGGACATTTGCCGACGTAGCGGCGGCAGCATCGACGAGTCGCTCGGCACGTCGAGCCATCGCCAACGGAATTTCTGCTGCGCGACTGGGTGCATACAGCTGTACATCGACCGCATGAACCGGCGCTGCGGTGACGATATCTGCGTGCCACGGGCTACGCAACAAATCCCCTTCATGACTGCGAAAAATCGGTACCTCCGGACTGACCACAATCGTATCGTCACGGAACGCATCGCGCGCATCGGCCAACAGCGGGGCACCTTCGATGCAATACAACAAACTCGATGACCGCAAAATCGATTCGCGGTACAACTGAGGAGATGTCGTGAGCGTATCTGCCAATGTAGAACAATTAATCAGCACGACACGATACCCCAATTTGTAGCGCTCGTGTGCCACCGTGAGTGTTGTCTGATTATGAACGAACCCATACAACTCGGGATACTTTGCCCGGGCAGCCGGAATCATCTGGTGCGGGGTATAGACGATGGTATTTGCCAGGGCAAGTTCTTGGTCGTCTTCCAGGTAGACATCCTCGCCGTCCGCATTGATGTACGCACCGTGCGTGATAATTTGATTTGTCGCATTCCCCAGTGCCATAACTACATGTTCGTCAATATGGAGCTCATCAGCCGTAATGGGAGCAATCCGAAGCGCGAGTCTCTTGTCCATGCGCGTATGACCTTAACCTGTGATATTATTACTCACGTATAACGTAACTATACAGCATTTTTACGTCCACAATTGTGGACAAAAACCACTCCTTTAACAGCAAATGATGTACACCTTCACAGACAGCGTCGCAAGACACTGCCATGTATCTTCTTTGTAGCGTATTGCATCCTAACTATACCGGGAAGGAACAACCAATGGCTGCTATTTTTTTCAATCCTCTGACAACACAGACCAGTGTTGCATTTGACACCACAAAAAAAGGCGCTGATGTAGCGGATGCTCTCAAACAGCGCGGGTATCAAATCACCGTGCCTGAACCTGTCACGCGCGCCGTCCTCGAACGCTATCACACAGCCGCGTATGTATCTGCTATCGAAACCGGTGAGCCACAGGAGCTCGCAGAATCCCAAAACTTCGCGTGGGATCCACACACGTGGACCTCGGTGACCGCGCAGTGCGGCGCAATGGTCGCAGCAGTCCACGCAGCCATGCGGGACGGTCGTGCATATGCACTCGCTTCGGGGTTTCATCATGCGTCCCGGGCACGTGGAGGCGGCTTCTGTACGTTCAATGGCGTTGCCATTGCTGCGGGCGAAGCGCTGGCTGCCGGCGCACGGCACGTGTTCATCTTGGATTTTGACGCACACGGCGGCGGTGGGACCCACAATATCATTGCTGGCTGGGAGCATGTGACCCACTATGATCTGACAACTGCTCCGTACGAAACATACACTCCCAGTGCACCCCACCGCCGTGTGCATGTGCACACCGCAACGACGTACATCCCA
>CANHPK010000349.1 GCA_947462525.1 Roseiflexaceae bacterium
CCGTACATCCGGCGTACCATCTTCATGTCGGATTCGGTCAGGTAGTCTTCGAGGCGGGTTGGTGACGGCAACAGGCCCATTGTGTCGAGGCGCTTGCCGGCATCACAGATGTCGCGCATCGGCTGTTCGCCGCCCCACAACGCCTGTGGGAGGTTTTTGATGTAGTCGTTGTTGATCACCAAGTGGCTCAGTGCCAATGGGGTCACACGCTTGTACATGTTTTCGTAGTCTGTTGCCAGATTACCGGTGTGCTTGACCACATAATGGCCCTGTTCGGGGGTAATAAAGTGGCTCTCGCGCACGCCGTCACGGATGGTGTTGTAGATAATCAGGTTCGAAATCGAGCGCACCAACAACGGATATGCCGCGTGCATCACGCTCGCTTCGTTGCCCGCACCCTCAAAAATCGATGCCACAAACGTGCCCTGGCCCTTGCGATTGACCGGTTTGGGCTTTTCGACGTTGCACATATTGAGCACGAGGCGCAATGGATCGTTGAGCTTCACTTCGCCCGATGCATCGACGGCGTTGGCCGCAAACGTGTGGCCCTTGGCGACGATGATGTCGCGCAGGCGCAGGGCAAACTGATTGACGAATTCGCTCGTCGATTCGCCGGCAATGGTGAAGGTCATTATTTCGTTGGTCGGGAATGGCGATGTCCAAGTGGGCGTATGGGAGCTGTCTGTCATGCTGTCATCCTTAAGACGCGAACCATCCGCGATGGCTCTGTGTCGTCGTCGGCGCAGGGCGCCTCTTTTTCACAAACACATACTACGATAGTGCCTATTCTGCTATCTGTCAAGGAAAAACGGCCTTCGGCGCATCCCCACGCGTCACACCGCGCTACGCACCAACGCGACGAATCTGCGATAATGACGCCAATACACCACAGCGAGCGACCGCATGCGCATTGGGATTCTCGGGGGGACCTACGACCCCATCCACAACGGCCACCTCCACATCGGCCGCCAGGTAGCCACACAGCTCGGGCTGGCGCAGATTTTGCTCATCCCCAGCCGCACGCCCCCGCACCGCGCCGCCCCGCAGGCCAGCAGCCAGCAACGGCTCGCGATGTGTACCCTTGCAGCCGCCGCCAATGCCCTCTTCTGCGTCAGCGACATCGAACTACAGCGCACCGGGCCGTCGTACACCATCGACACGCTCGAAGCCCTGGCCAAACCCGACACCCAGTTGACGCTCATCCTCGGGGCCGACGCTGCCGCATTGTTGCCGCAGTGGTATCGGGCGGCCGACCTCGGCGCACTGTGTGAACTCGCCGTGGTCAATCGACCCGGCAGTATCTGCGACGACGCTGCCATCACCCGCGCAATCCCGGCGTTCGTCGGGCGCATGCACACGGTAGTGGCGCCCGAATACGATATCTCGAGCAGTCGCATCCGGCAGTGCTGCGCAGCATCCCTCCCCATCGACGACCTCGTGCCTCCACCGGTGGCCGACTATATCGCCCAGCACGGGCTCTATCGGAGTGCAGCGTGATTGAATTTTTTGACCCCATCGACACCTACCTCGCCCGGCATATGATCGCCATCACGCCCACCCAACGGGCGGCCTTGGTGACCTACCTCGAGACGCTCCGCGAGTG
Source organism: Roseiflexaceae bacterium (assembly GCA_947462525.1). Classification (GTDB taxonomy): domain Bacteria; phylum Chloroflexota; class Chloroflexia; order Chloroflexales; family Roseiflexaceae; genus UBA965. Next base: position 1,604 of record CANHPK010000349.1, read on the forward strand.
GAACGAGATGCTCAATCTGACCGCCATCAAAGACCCCGCCCAGATGGTCACCAAACACGTCCTCGACGCCCTCACCTACCTGCCGTTTTGGGCCACCCCGCCCAAGCGCATGATCGACGTGGGCACCGGCGCCGGCATCCCCGGCATCATCCTGGCCATCATGTGGCCCGCGACGCACGTGACCCTGGCCGAGAGCATCGCCAAAAAGTGCAAGTTCCTCGTCCACGTCGCCGAAAAGCTCGAGCTCAAGAACGTCCACATCATCGCCGAGCGCGCCGAAGTCATCGGCCACAACTGGGATTACCGTGGCCAGTACGACCTGTCGACCGCCCGCGCCGTCGCCGAATTGCGCACCCTGGTCGAGTACCTGCTGCCCCTGTGCGCAGTCAACGGCGTCGTCTATGCCCCCAAAGGTCCCAACCCCGAGCAAGAGGTCGCCGACGCCACCAAGGCCATCAAAACCCTCGGCGGTCAGCTGCGCGACATCGTTCCCATCGAGGCCGCCCCGCTCGAGCCACGCACCATGATCCGCATCGACAAAATCCGCCAGACCCTGCCCCAATATCCGCGCTATCAGGGCACCGCCAGCAAAAACCCACTCTAGTTTTTTCTTTTCTCAGCAAAAGGCCCCGCCCGGCACAGCCGGACGGGGCACCCGCGCCGCATCCCCAAGCCCACCAACAGTCGGCCGCTTCGGTCCATCTCTCCCATGTACAGAACCACCCCTTCTGCGGCGCACCAGCCGCACGCAGCTGCCGGCGGCAGCCTGTCGCGCGTGCCGCGCCGAAAGCGCGTCCACCCCGCGCGCCACGCCGCGCGGCACACAAAACCCCCGTCCGGCGTTGCCGAACGGGGGTCGCATATCGGTATTGGGTGCGCTTACTTGGACACGTTGAGGTACAGCCGGTTGACGTATTCTTTAAGCATACGGCGCGTGCTGAACTGCGGTGCACAGGTCGCAATAGCCGCCTTCGAAATCGCCACCCAGCGGGCCGACACGCCGTCCGCGTTGCGATCGTAATAGGCCGGGGCGACCTCGTTTTCGAGCAAGTGGTACAGATGCTGGGCATCGTTCCAATCTTGTTCGTCGAGGTTGTCGTAGTGACGCTCATCGCCAATGGCCCAGCCATTGACACCGTTGTGTGCCTCGGGCCACCAACCGTCGAGGATGCTCAAGTTGGGGATGCCGTTCAGGCTGGCTTTTTGGCCGCTGGTACCGCTGGCCTCGTACGGTCGGCGCGGCGTGTTCAACCAGACGTCGACGCCCTGTACCAGTGCGCGTGCCACACACATGTCGTACTCTTCGAGGAACACAATGCGCCCAGCAAAGCCCGGCTCTTGTGAGCGCCGATAGACATCCTGGATGAAGTGCTTGCCCGGCTCGTCGGCAGGGTGTGCTTTGCCGGCAAAGACCATCTGGATCGGTCGGGCTGGATTATTGAGGATTGCTTTCAGGCGCTCGGCATCCTTGAACAACAACGTCGCCCGCTTGTACGTCGCAAAGCGCCGTGCAAACCCGATGGTCAACGTGTTCGTATCGAAGATCGGCCATGCCACCGGTGGGAAGCCCAGCCGCGTGTGCCGTTGCGCCAGCCGCTC
>CANHPK010000350.1 GCA_947462525.1 Roseiflexaceae bacterium
ATCGAAAGAGAACTCGATGCGCCGGTGCATCAACACATGCGTGACTACACACTCTACACGTTCAATGTCCTGGCGTATGCCAAAGGGGCGCTCTTTTATGAGGCATTGCGGAACGACATCGGACCCGACGCTTTTGATCGCATGCTCCTGCAATATGTGAATCGCTATCGGTATGCGCATGCCGACAGTACGTCGATGCGCGATGTCGCCACAACAATCTGTGCATGCACCGTCGATACGCTCTTTGCGACTTGGATTCACCCATCGTTACAGCGGAGGCTCCCATGACGACCCCACGTCCTATTTTGTTGGCAGGCGTTTTGACAGACCGACCGGGTCCGATGATTCATTGCCCCTACGACAATGCACCTATCGCTGCAGTGGGCCGCGCTACGCGCGCCGACGTTGATGTTGCTATCAGCGCTGCATATGGGTCGTTTGCCCAGACCCGTACCCTGCCAGCACACGCGCGCGCACGCATCCTGCGCACGGTCGCTGCAACACTGACCACGCAGCGCGAAGCGTTTGCCCAGGCCATTGCGCTCGAAGCCGGCAAGCCGATTGGCCAAGCCCGTGGCGAAGTCAGCCGCGCGGTGACTACCTTCGAGACGGCAGCCGATGAATGTAGCCAGAGCCACGACGAAGTGCTCCGACTCGACCGCGCGCCAGGGGGTGAGCACCGGCACGCCACGGTCAAACGCGTCCCGATTGGTCCGATTGCGGCCATCGCACCGTTTAACTTTCCATTGAACCTCGTCGCCCACAAGGTTGCCCCCGCGATCGCGGCTGGCTGCCCCATCGTCCTCAAGCCTGCCTCGCAAACGCCGACCGCAGCACTCATGCTGGGCGATGCAATCATCGCCGCCGGATGGCCAGCCGGCGCCCTCAGTGTCCTCCCCGTTGCCAGCAATGATGCCCAAGCGCTGGTGCGTGACGAACGCATCGCACTGCTGTCGTTCACGGGGTCGCCTGCGGTGGGCTGGCAACTCAAAGCCGACTGTGGCCGCAAACGCATTACCCTCGAGTTAGGCGGCAATGCTGGGGTCATTGTCCACGACGACGCAGACATCGCCACGGCGGCCGCCAAGTGCGTCGCTGGTGGGTTCAACTATGCCGGACAGAGCTGCATCAGCGTCCAGCGTGTCTTTGTGCAGCGTGCGGTGTACCCTGCATTTGTTGAAGCCATGCGTGCTGGCGTTGAACGACTGGTCATCGGCCACCCCCTCGACGAACGGGCAGATCTGTGCTCGGTCATCGCGCCCGCCGAGGCGCAGCGCATCGCCGAATGGTTCGCCGAAGCCCGGACGGCCGGTGCAACCTTCGTCAGTGGTGGCATCGTCGACGGCGGGATTGTGAAACCCACGATCATCACCGACGCAGGGCCACGCCTACAGGTCAATTGCCGCGAAGTGTTTGCGCCGGTGGTCACCATCACCCCGTACGACGATTTTGCCGACGCCATCGCGATGGTCAACGACAGCGATTATGGTCTGCAAGCCGCGGTGTTCACGCGCGATGTTGGTCGCATTTATCATGCCTACGACGCGCTGGAGGTAGGGGGGCTGATTGTCAACGATATGCCGACGTGGCGGCTCGATCCCATGCCCTACGGCGGCGTGAAGCACTCGGGCTTCGGTCGCGAAGGGGTCCGGTATGCCATCGAAGAAATGACCGAGCCCAAACTCATGGTCATTAACCTGTCCTAACTGCAACCATGGAGCGATTTGTCGCGTCCAAAAAGCGGTTACAACAGGAGGTCTACATGAGTACGCGCACCCGTTTTTATCGAAGCCGCACCGAGGCAATGGTCGCAGGAGTCTGTAGTGGGATTGCCCGCGCTCTTGCTCTCGAGGTCTGGGTTGTCCGCCTCATCTTTTTGCTGCTCGTCATCGGATTTGGGACCGGTGTCCTCGCATACTTGGTGTTGTGGTTCATCATGCCTGAGGAGCGCCCGGGGTCGGTTATTCAACCGTATGTCTTCGAACAAACCGCAGTCAACCAGCGTCGTGTCACTGTCGCCAGCATCCTGATGCTCGTTGGCGCATACATGCTCATCAACGTTTTGTTTGGACCGCAGGTATGGCGCTATGCGTTACCTGCACTACTCATCATCGGTGGGATTATTCTGTTTGGTTCAAAAAAATAGTCGCAGCGCTGCGCCCACTGCTGCGCTGAAGTGTTGCGGTGCCAATACATATAAAAAAAGCCCCCTGCAGCACGCATGCTGCAGGGGGCTTGACGTGGTTACTCAGATTTCACCAGCGCGATCGCGAGCACCTCGTCCATCGTCGAAACCGGAATGAGCTCCAAGTCGGCGCGGATTTTGTCGGGCAGTTCGGGGATATCTTTGGCATTCGCAATCGGCAAAAGGAATGTCTTGATGCCGGCACGATGCGCCGCCAACGTCTTTTCTTTGAGGCCGCCAATCGGCAACACCTTGCCCCGCAACGTTACTTCGCCGGTCATTGCAACGTCCCGCCGCACTTTTTTGCCGGTTATTGCCGAGATAAGCGCCGTCGTGATGGTAATCCCTGCTGACGGGCCGTCTTTGGGGACTGCGCCTTCGGGGACGTGGATATGAATAACGTGCTCGTCGAAGTAGGTGGCCGGCACTCCCCAAACAGCGAGCTGTGACCGCGCATAACTCACCGCAGCCTGAGCGGATTCCTTCATGACGTCACCGAGTTGACCGGTCAACTGCACTGGACCTTTGCCGACGATAGGCAGGACTTCGATCGAGAGGGTTTCGCCGCCGACAGATGACCACGCGACACCCATGGCAACGCCGACTTCATCGTGTGCTTCGGCGAGTCCATACGAGAACCGCTCTATCCCTAAGTAGTCCGGTACATGCACTGCATCCACTGCAATCGTCGCCAAAGGCTCGCCGACATGTTCGGCCACTTTGCGTGCTACTTTGCGACAGATGGTGGCGATTTCGCGTTCGAGCGAGCGCACCCCCGACTCACGCGTGTACGAGCGGATGATGCACAACATGGCAGCGTCGCTGATGGTCAGTGTCTCGGCGGTGATGCCATGCGCTTCACACTGTTTGGGCATGAGAAATCGCGTTGCGATACCGAGTTTTTCTTCTTCGGTGTAGCCATTGACTTCGATAATCTCCATCCGGTCGCGCAACGGTGATGGGATGGTGTCGAGCTGATTGGCCGTTGCCACAAAGACGACTTGCGACAAATC
>CANHPK010000351.1 GCA_947462525.1 Roseiflexaceae bacterium
ACGTGCCACTCACTGCCACGGGGATGCGTGCAGGAGCACAGTGAACGGTCAGCACGACGCGTTGTCCACCGGCTTCGCACACAATTCGGGTAGCGTCATCGCCCACACTGCCCATCTGCATGGTTCCCACCTGGATATCAACCGGGGCTACGGCAACCGACCGGGCATATTGCTTGGCAGCCCGAAGGAGCTGCTGTGGGTCGCTGATTTTGAGGAGCTGCTCGATGTCGCCCGCCCATGCATGTGGTTGATCATGTCGGCTAGGCGGTAGCGCTGATTGGTGGTTGGCTTGCACCCCCGTACAGACATACTGCACGAGGCGTTCGGTCATCGCACTCAGCCAACTACATCCAACCGCAGCGACAAACACGCTCAGCAGGGCTATATGGAGTGCGGGTGGCACGACAGGCAGTGCAACCACCGCACTGAGCAACACACCCATCAGCCCGAGGCAGGCTGCAACGACGCTGCCACGGACGCCGTCTTCGACCATCGCCAGCGCGACCATTGCAACCAGCAAGACCACTGCACCACTATCGATGCCACCGGTCAAATTCACCAAAAACAGGACACATAACCCATCGAGCACCGTGCGTACCGGCGCAGTCAGCCGCGGGCTACGCGCTGCCAACAGACTCACACAAAAGTACGCGAGTGGAATCAGCGCATACCAACGGCCTATCTGACTAGGGAGCAGCAAGGCTGGCAACACCATCACGGCGATGCCGAAGCGCATCACCAATGCCACAAAACCGAGCAGCGACTGTGCACGGATCAACGCATAACCCATGCGGTATGGTGGGATGTGCGACGGCGTCGCTGCGACGTTAACAGCGTAATCGCGCGTGAGTTGATTGATTGTCGCGTTCATCTGCCCCTCCCTCTACCCGACATATTCGATGGCACGCATCTTGGCACTGCGACTGCGTGGGTTCGCGGCGAGCTCTGCATCACTCGCGGTGAGTGGGTGCTTGGTCAACAGTCGATAGCGCCGCACCAAGCTCTGGGCACACACATCACGGAAGGCATGTTTGACGATGCGATCCTCCAGCGAATGAAAGCTGATGATGACCAACCGTCCACCCGGCGCCAACAACTCGAGTGCAGCGGGGATTACCGTGGTCAGCACATCGAGCTCGCCATTGACGGCAATGCGCAACGCTTGGAATGTCCGCGTCGCCGGATGGATTTTGCCGCGTTTGCCGCCGAGTGCGTGTGCTACCAAGTCTGCCAGTTCGGTCGTCGTCGTGATTGGGGCACTCTTGCGCTGGGCCACAATCAACTTGGCGATACGTCGTGAGGCCCGTTCTTCGCCATAGCGAAAAATAATGTCGGCCAAGTCGACTTCGTTGTACGTATTGACGATGTGGGCTGCATCGACAGGCGCATCGGGGTCGAGGCGCATGTCAAGGGCTGCCGGGAACTTGAACGAAAAGCCGCGCTCCGGTGTGTCGAGCTGATGCGATGACACGCCGATGTCGAGCAAAATCCCCGCTACCCCATCCACACCAGCACGCCGACAAATCCCAGCCATGTCGGCATAGTTGCCACGGACAATCTGGTATCGCGGTGCATACGGCGCCAACACTGCATCGGCAGCTGCAATCGCTGCCGGGTCGAGTTCGATGCCGAGGAGGTGACTCGACTGTGGTGCCCGCGCCAGCACCGCTGCCGCGTGACCACCGCCACCCAATGTCCCGTCGACATACACGCCCCCGCGCTGCGGGTCGAGCAAAGTCATTGCTTCGTCCATGAGCACCGACGTGTGCTGGAATGTCTGCATATTTATATCTTTATGCTGGTGAGCTGGGCGAAGAGGTGATCGTTACCGCTATCCATCGCCGTCACACGCTCTTGCCAGCGCTGCGGCGACCAGATTTCGAAGTACTTGTTGACACCCACGATGACGACCGATGATGTACTGACATCTGCATAGTCGCGCAGGGTCTGCGGCAACAAAATACGCCCCTGTTTGTCGAGGTCACACTCGGTGGCCGCAGAAAACAGCAGACGTTGCAAGGTACGCGTGTTGGGTTCGCTCGGCGGCAACCCACTCACTTGATCGGCCAATATGCGCCAGACGTTCATCGGGATACCCATCACGCACGCATCGAATCCACGCGTCACGACCAGCCCATCACCCACAAGCGTGCGGTAACGTGCCGGTATGGCCATGCGATTTTTGTCGTCGATGGAATACTCGTGTTCGCCGAGAAACATGCGACCCTCATGAGTGGCCTCACCATTTGCAGGTGATTCGCCCCACTATTCCCCACTCATCCCCACTTATCAACATTATATGCACAATGTGGACAAAGTGCAACAGTTTTTCACCAAAAACAGCAGAAATGCTACAATCGAGCAGCGTTAAAAACAGAGCAAAAGTCACGGGAGCGTCCCCAATGCCAGAATTGACCCACTTGAATGCCGCTGGTCATGCACACATGGTCGATGTCGGTGCGAAGCCCGACCAAAAGCGCACCGCCGTCGCAGCCGCGCAGGTTATCATGACGCCTCAAACCCGTGATTTGATTGTCGCTGGGGGGCTTCCCAAAGGCGATGTGATTGCCGTTGCACGCATCGCAGGCATCATGGCCGCCAAAAAGACCGCCGATCTGATCCCGCTCTGCCACCCACTGGCACTCACCGCGGTCGAGGTCACCATCACGCCGAGCACGACGGGGATCGACATCGAGGCGCGGGTCCAAACAACGGGCCGCACTGGGGTCGAAATGGAGGCGCTTACGGCTGTTTCTGTCGCCGGATTGACGATTTACGACATGTGTAAAGCAGTCGAAAAAACCATGCAGATACACAACATTCGCCTCATCAGTAAAGTCAAAGAATGACAACACTGACAAGACGAATGTCTTTGTCCTAATATTTAGATGTTTGGCGGTTTTTTCTACGGAATACTACTTTGTCCCGCCCCATTTGCACCCCAGGCAATGATGCTCCCATCGCTGGTCATCGCCAGGGTGTGGTTCGATCCGGCTACAATCGCAACCACCCCGACGGCACCGGCCGGGACCGTCGTCTGCCCACTGCTGTTGCTACCCCACGCAACGACGTTCCCGCTGACGGTCAGTGCGACACTATGCGCAGCACCAGCGCTGATTGCGACGACTGCAGTAGCGCCTGCGGGCACCGTCGCCAAGCCACTCGCTGCATTGCCCCAGCTCC
>CANHPK010000352.1 GCA_947462525.1 Roseiflexaceae bacterium
GAACAATTTACCTTTGGTGTATCGCTCAAACCCGATGTCACAACAGTTCGCCGGACCATCCTCAAAATACCCGGTTCGTTGCTGCTCCAAAACAGTTCGGCTGGCTTGTTCGTCGAGATGAGCACGACCAAAGGGACTTCTTCCATCACCATCCCGAATGTGTTGACTGCCAACAGTTGGTCACAGTTGACCGTTACCTATGACAGCAATGTGCTGGTGATTTGGGTAAATGGGAGTGAGAAAGCCCGCATTAACGTTAAGGGTGCGGTCACTGATATTGACCCAACCGACAACACGATCAGTATTGCCGGTGCCAAGGATGCCGATGACTATATTGGTCTGATGGACAACATCGCCTTGTACAACGTCGCGTTGCGACCTGCAGAGGTAGCAGCATTGGCTGCATGGACAATCGACTCGACCAACGATCTGGTCATCCGCCCGGGTGATCGAGTCGTCGGAACAGCGACGATTACCAATCGCCTCCTCGGCCGAACCATGCAAGGCAATACGACGTTGTTTGGCCAAACAACCGAAAACACAGCGCCAAATGCAACGGTTATCGGCGGGAGCTATGCTGCACAAGGTGCAGCGACAGTCGATACGGTGATGACTATCCCGGGTAATGCCACGGCAATTGGTATGCTCTCGAGCTGTGTGTTCCCCAACAATCAATTGTGCGTGAAATTCGACGAAACGGTGCGAACCCCGTCACAAATGACATTTCTCGACGCGTCGTATAACGCTAATTCACTGCTCTGCTCCACGATTTGTCCGACGTATGCGAATGGTGCATGGCGGTTTGATTCGAATGCACAATTACGCACATCAGCGTCGGTCGGGAATGCTATTAGTACCCGCGACTTCACCGTTGCATTTTGGATCCGCCCCGAGGGACAATCGACGGTTGATCGCCCACTGCTGACCAGTGTGGACAGCAAGTTTGTCCTGTCATTGGCAACCGAAAAGCCACAATTTTTACTCGGGACGAGCATTCTGACTGCTGCAAATGCACTGCCTATCGGCACTTGGGCACAGTTGGTGTTCCGATTCCGCAACGGGATACGTTCGATTGCGGTTAACGGCACCATTGTTGCGCAGGATAGCGTCGCTGTTGCATTGCAACCAAGCTTCGGTGAACTGACGATAGGTGCAAGCCGCGACGGACGTTCGCTCGCACTGAGTTCACTGCGCGATCTGCAAATCTACTCCGCAGCACTCGAAGACCAACAGGTCATTGCATTGGCTGCACAGTGCGAAGATGACATTCTGATTGCCTGTTTGCCACTGAACGGATCTCTCACTGACGCATCGGTCTATGGTGCAAGTGCACAAAATGTTTTGACGTGCGTCGGCTGTTCCGCATCCACCGGAGCAACTGGTCTGACTGCGTCCGCGTATACCATCGATGCGACCCCTGCGACGTTGCCTGCAGGGTATCTCAAACTCATCACCGAACACGAGTTTTCGCTTGTCATGGCGGTCAAGCCATCCAACACGACACAGTCATTTGTCGCAACGACGGCACAAGTGGGCCGTGAAGCGTTGAACATCGGTGTGGTAAGCGGCGTGCCGACTGTCACCTATGCGGGACGGACCGTCAGTGCCGGAACCATGTCGGTGGGGAGTTGGTATGTTGTCACCCTGCGTTGGTCCGAAGAGAAACTGCGACTCACCGTCAATGCACTGTCAGGTTCCACACTGCAGACCGCATCACAATCGGCAGATGCACCGGCATTACGCAATCTGCAAGATCCACTCGTCATAGGTGGTCAAGGTTTGAGCATTGATGGCATCCGTATCTACCGCTCGTCCCTCAAAGATCAGACCATTGCTGCGCTTGCCCGGCATTACCTGCTGGGCACCCGAGAGATTCATTTCAATCAGCCACCGGTCTCTGATACCGTCGCGCTGACCGTCGATAACCGTAGCAAGATTATCAATCCAGACCCGTTGTTTGAGCAGATGAACGGCAACTGTCAGGCAGTCACTGCGGTCATCTGTCTGCCCTTTGCGACGGGGGAGACGGGCTTCAACATTTCACCGACGAACGGCAAAGCAGCCAAACAGTCTACGACGTTGAACCCATTCAGTGCGTCCCTTGCGGTGGATGGGAATTTTGGTACCTTTTCGCATACCAACTCCGAACAAAAACCATACTGGGAAGTCGATCTGGGGAGTGTGCGCGATATTTCGTCGGTGACCGTCTACCCACGACGCGACTGTTGTGGCGAACGCATTACCAATGCAATGGTCTTTTTGTCGAATCAACGGTTGGGTGATTTCCCTGACATTACTGCGAACAAAGCAGCAAGCGTCACGAGTCCGGACGGCACGAAAGCTTGGCGGCACGTCGCCTGTAACAATCAAGCTGCGAGTTGTACGCTTGGCTATGCCGAGCGCCGTTTGGTTACCTTCCCCGCAGGTACCAGCGCACGCTACATCCGCGTGCAGCTCGACAGAGCCGACATCCTGAACCTGGCGGAAGTGAAAATCAACGAAACAAAGGGCGAAGCCTGCGGCGACACCAGTAGTTGTCCGTCAGCAACCGATGGCGGTGCCGACTTCTCCGGCGGCAAGTTCGTTACCTTGTCACCCGAGATAACCAAGAGCACGTTCGAGGGGAGTGCTGCTGCATTCACGGTGATGACATGGGTGAAGTTTAACTCCGTCGCTGGTGTTCAAGATATTCTGCGCGATACGGACAATGCATCGCTCAACAACATGCTGCACCTGCGTTTGGCGAATGGGAAGTTCAATGTTGCGTACTGGGGGAATGACCTTTCGGGGACGCAGACGATTGTTGCCAACACCTGGTACCACGTTGCGCTCGTCAAAAGCGGTACGACACGCACCATATATGTCAACGGTGTGCAAGATATCACCCAATCGAAAGCAGACAACTTCCTCCTTTCGGCACGGCAAATGACGATTGGGCGCACGTTGAATGCGTCCCTGCGCGACTTCCAAATCCACAATCGCGCACTGACCGTGGCACAGCTCAACGACAGTGCGGCAGACCCCGCATTTGAGGTGCGTTTGCCCTTTGACGATGCCCAAAACTCACTCACGTACACAGATGTCTTGACATCTGGCTTGCGTGTGCTTTGTCTGAGTACTTGTCCGTTGAGCGGGATCCCAGGCCGTGATGACC
>CANHPK010000353.1 GCA_947462525.1 Roseiflexaceae bacterium
CGTGACAATCCCAGTAACGGTCACCGCATCCGGAACCAGCGTCATCGGTAGCCAGTTCACGCTCGCTATCGGCGTCATCGAAAATCGCCTCCTCACGAATACCAAACTCGGCACAGATCCGCTCGACAGGACACACCCCGATGAACTCGAAATCGGCGGACTCGATTTCAATGTCAACGTCCGCTCACCGACAGACATCGCTTGCCAAGCATATGGACGCGGTACGCGTATCGAAGTAACCGGCGCACTCGATGGGTTCGAAGGGATCCACCAAGCAGGAACGGCGTTGCGGGCCTATGCACAGCTCTACGACAGCAGCAAAAACCCCATCCCGCTCGATGATCGCGCCAAAGCCGACGTCGGTTCCAACGGGGCTTTTTTCACCAATTTCTCTACCATCTCGGAGCAAAAGGGTACCATCGGGGTACCGGTGTACACACGCTGTCTGTTCCCCGGCACGCATTTGCTGGGGATGAGTTCGACCGATTTTGTCCCAATCAACTACGGTGCTTTCCCCCCTACCCCAACCGCAGAACCATGGGTCGGTAGCCAATTTCATTACAGTGCGAGTCTGAATAACGTATTGCCGCCTACAACGACGTTTTCGGATAACGTCGGTGTCGGATCATCGAGTTCACGGCTCTTTACCTGTGCCGCAGGCAGATGCCCGTTGCTCGTCAATGGGGTGCACGGTCGCGCAGTGCAGTTCAGTAGTGCGAATGACTCGTATCTGGTCAGTGGCACGCCCGTCTCACTGAGTAATGTCTACAGTGTGTCGTTGTGGGCAAGACGATTGTCTACCAATCGTGACGAAACACTTATTTCACACGGCAACACGTTGGTACGCGGCAAACTGTTCAACATGGGCTTCAACGAACGCGGGAACCTCGTCTGTAGCACGTATGGCGATGAGGTTGTTTCGACCCGACGCATCCAAGATACCGATTGGCATCACTACCAATGTGAGTTGGATGGTACAGACCGGACCGTGATCATCGACGGCCAAGTCGACACCCGAGCGGTAAGCTCCGCAGTCGGTTCGTATGCGACAAACAGCTTCGTGTTACTCGGTCGGCGTGCAGATCGGTCCAATAGTTTTGATGGATACATCGACGAGGTCAACATATTCCCATCCCTGTCGGCAGATACAGAACAATTGTATGCAAACCCTGGCGCAGACATCGCCGGGTACATCCCAATGAGTCATCTGACATTCAATGATGTGTCCATCACACAAGGCACAAATATACTCAGTTGCGCAGGAGCTGCGTGTCCGGTGGTCACGTATCCAGAATCTGTAACTTCGTATCGTCCGACAGAACGTATTGCCGTGATGCAGCTCCAGAAAAATCGCGCCTTGACGATTTCGTCGAGTGTTGCAGCCGCTGCTGGCACCGACAGCACGCTCCTGTTGTGGGGGCGCTTTGCCAGCCTAGACACGATTGGTCAACTCGTGACCCAATCGCAGGCAAATCGACCGCGCATTGCTATTACAGCACCGGGAGTGCTCAATTATTCTGGTCTATCCTATGCGTGGCCGTCTGGGAGCACCGCGGGGACGCCGCAGCTATCGGATTGGCATCACTTTGCATTCGTCAAAAGCGGCGCAACGTTGGCAATCTACATCGACGGCAACAAGGTCGCCGAAGGGAGTGCGCCAGCAGGGCTTTTGCCGTTCCGTGTGGGAACGACCTCTTCGCTGTCGATTGGGTTTTATCAAGGGTCGCGTATCGGTGAGTTAGGTGCGTTTGAGCTCCACAACAGCGCCCTGCCCGGGGCAACCATTGCAGATCGCTACGCTTCGGGGATACCACTCGCAAATGTTGTCCCCACAGCTACTCTCACCAATAGTCCAATCCCCACCACGACCCCGTCACCGACCGCAACTCCAATTGGGGCAGCAACCGTCACCCCAACGGGACCAGTGGGCAAGCTGACGCTGACGCGTACCGTTTTTGTCGGACGTGCGACGGCCACAGCCGATGCAATCAAAATCGCAACCCAAACACACGCAGCCCGTGCCACGCAGACACGCAAAATCGTACTCGACGGCACTGCTCTTGCGGCAATTGCGACACAATGGGCGCGGCTAGAGGCGACCGAACAGGCGCTGCAACGCACTGCCACAGCGGGAGCGCTCAATGCATTGACGCGTACACCGACGCCAATAAAGATTATCGTCCCCACGGTACCCAAGATCCCAACATTGACCATGATGCCGTCACTGACAGCGACCCGCACTGCCACAGCAACCGCGACGTTGAACCCAAAGTTCACTGCAACAGCGAGCAAAACACCGTTGCCGACGAGCACTGCAATTGCATCAGCAACGGCTACCCTGACCGCGTCGTCCACTGCAACACCCCAAGCAACACGCACGAAGCTGCCCAGCAATACGGTCACTCCAACGAGTACGAGCACTGCTACGGTGACAACCGCTGTCAACAGCGCCACACGGACTGCGACGGCAACGGCACCGCGGCTGTCGTCGACTCCGACCCGGATGAGCACGGCCCTTCCGACACAGACTCCGCATCCGCTGGGCATCAAAAGCATGCTGTTTAGCGAGCTCCCGGTGGCACTCCGGGCACGCGCACTCCAACACATCGCCGACCACAAAGGAGACGTTGCACCGGACTGGAACACGACGTATATCAGCCCGGATGTGGTGCCGTTCTATCGGCCAGACATCGGTGACGGCGAACTCCCGGCGTACTACGAGGTACGCATCTTTTCGGACACCGCTCGGGCAAAATCGGCAGGATTCATCATCCTGACCGCAGATTCCTATAATAATATGGGCAAAGCCCCCGCAGATCCCCATGATTACCCGATTGCCCATTGGGATAGCAAAGGTTCTGCACCGAGCACGCTGGTCACCCAAAATGTCACGGCCAGCAAAGGACCCGTGACCTTGTGGAAGCTCGATACCCTGAGCTACGTGGCTGTACAGGCAAATACCATTAGTAATCGCATCGGCAATGTACCAGCGATTATCAACGGACTTTCACAGACGACATTCGACGCCTACAGTATCAGCACCGATGGGCTGAGTGAATTCAACTATCTCCCCAACAATCCATTGCAATACGACGATAGCAAGTTCGTCTATAGTGGCGCTGTGGTCACGACGAAGGGACCGCAGAA
>CANHPK010000354.1 GCA_947462525.1 Roseiflexaceae bacterium
GATGCGTATACGGTCCCAAGCCCACTCACGTTGGCTGCCGGTGATGTCCAACATTTCGACCTCGCGTCGATCACCGTCGGCTCCACCCCTGCGGGCGTGACGTTGCCGACCGGATGCGACTTCAATGGTTCGGCAGTCATTTCGTCTGCAACCGGTTCGTTGGTCGCAACGGCAGTCGAGTTGAGCACGGTCAACAAGTACGCCAACAGCTTCGAAGGTTTGCCTGGGACAACCGCTGACGGCGCGACGACCCTGTACTTCCCATCAGCGATGTGCCGGGTGAACTACGGTGATGGCGAGCAGTCGTCGTCGTACGCCGTCCAAAATCTCAGCGCTTCAGCAGCAGACATTGATGTCGCCTTCACCTACCAGATACGTGCCAGCAATGGCTCGTTAGGCGCAGTCCAAAACAGAACGTTGAGCTTGACCATCCCGGCAGGCGCAAAGGGGAGCATCCCCGGCTGTGATTCATCCAAAAACGCGGTCGGCAATACCAACAACGCTACCGGCAATGCCATGCCCGCTGCAGCCGTCGGTTCGGCAGTGGTCACCTCCAATCGCAAAGTCGTCGGCCTCCAGAAGATAAGCGGCGGTGGGATATCGGCAGCAACCCCCGCAATCATCAGCGGTGGGAGCAAGGTCTACACGCCATTTGTGCGCTACACGACGAGCTGCTTCAGTGCAAGCCCAACCGCAGCAGCATGCCGTGGCGAGTCACGACAACGAACCTTGTTCGCTGTACAAAACATCGGTGGTGCGGCCGCCAAAATCAAGATGACCCTGTACAACTATCTCGGTGAAGTGGTCGGGACATACACGACTCCCAGCACCGTCGCTGCCGGTGCGAAGATTTCGTTGAATCCAACCAGTGCGACTCCGGTCAGTCCGTTCACGACCGCATCCCTGAATGAGTTCGGCTACACGTTCTTGAGCGGCAATATGATTTATTCGGGCAGCGCCGTCTTCGAATCACTCGATTCGGCAGGTACCACGCCGACGTCTACCATTGCGGTTGTCACCCGGGTCTTGTCACAGACTCCTTTGGGCCAGACCGGCGATGACTACAACGGCACCCCATAGAGGTATACCAACCGCCCCCTCCTGCAGTGCAGGAGGGGGCGGTTTTGTGTGGATTACTGGGCGATGGGTGCGAAGTTTTGATACAACGCCTGGTACATCACGATCGACACACCACGATCATCCCCAATGACCAATTGCATCTGCCAGGGGACAAGCTGGACACCGCCGATGACAAACGACGGTACCGCTTGCCGTCCGACCACTCCCTGCCCTGGGCTATAGACGGTGAGTGTGGTCGGCGCGTCTGACTGCACCACGAGAACGGCGCCCAAGACGCTATAGGCTACCGACGTTCCCCACGGTTGCCCCAAATCTCCATCGCGGAGCCACGTTTTTTTCTCAACGGCGTACGAATACACCGCACCCTGTGTGCTCACCACGAGGAGCTGCTCTGCATTGACCACCAGTGCTGCCGCCTCGACATCGGCTGGGAGGACCGTGATCGGCGTCCATTCCTGATCGTACGACCAGAGCTGTGCGCTCCCCTCGGCACCCGCCAGCACGACCCACTTCCCCTGCCAGCGGACGAGTTGCGTGATCTCCGCAGGTGCGTTGTGGGTGGCAGTCCATCGCCAATCGACCCCGTCCCAGTGATGGATGGTGCCATCGCCACGGGCATCAATCACCCAGACACCACTCCCATCCGACCAGCTGACCCCTTGTACCAACGCAAATGGTAACGGTGACGCGGGTTGCCATTGCTGTGTGGTGCTATCAAAGCGCTCGACCAGGCTGCGCTGGCGCGCATCGTCACCACCGCCCAGCGCATACAAATCGCCGTTCACCACGGCCAGCACGACATGCGCACGCGGTTGCGAGACGCCCGGCAACTGTTTCCAGCGCGCATCATTGATAGGCTTGATAGCCTCGCGTGGCGCAACCGGTTGCGCCGCCCATATACCGTAGCCGACTGCCAACGACAGGGCTAGGGCAACACCGACCGCCATACGCCCGGCACGAGGGAGCGGTCTGCGGAGTACGGCAGTTGGGGGGGTGGGAGGCGGGAGTACCTCGGCAGTGGGCAGCGGTGTCTCGACGACTGCAGGGGGCGGCTCGGCGGGCTGTAGCGGCGCTTGGACGTCCATCAACCCGTGGCGTACTGCATACAGGCTTGCTTCGGTCCGTGACGCGACATCGATTTTGGCGAATATGTTGCGGACATGCACTTTTACCGTGTTTTCGCTGATGTCGAGTTGGCCAGCGATTTGGCGGTTACTCAACCCCGTTGCGACCAACAACAAAATTTGGCGCTCGCGTTCACTCAGCATGTGGTTCACCAGAGCACCGCATAGATGGCAGCATCGCCGCTCCGGAAGCGCAGTTCGAACTGCGCCGATGTATCGAGGACCGATGGTTTGGCCGCGCTGCCGCGTTCGGAGGCGTAGATGTAGTTGACTTCGCGGTGCTCTGCCACAAAACGTTCGACGAACGCGAGTGATCCGTCTGCTTCGCGGAGCTGTGCCGTGGCCTCGGCTATCCAGGCACGCGCTGCAGGATCTGCGTAGGTGTAGAGCACCGGCGGGGTGGTCACCGCGATGCCGGCGACCGGCAACAACCACCAGCCCCCATCGCCCCCACGATCGACGCCCCACATCCAACCCGCGCTGTTGGTCATCACCGTCGAATCACGGGGCAAGTTTTCTACTGCCCACTGCAGGACCGCCTGATCATCGGCAGTCGCAATAATCGTGGTGTCCCGTACCACGGGGACGATACCTCCCACCGTTAGGGCGACCACCACACCGACGGTCACGGCGGTGGCCCACTCGGGGATGCGTCGGACCACGCGAACCGACGCCAGCCCAATAGCAATCGCGATGGGGATGTACAATCCCGTCGTGATGGTTTCGTTGGTGAAAAACGACAGATAGGGCAACCCGATGACGACAGGATTCGCCACCAGCACGGTTAGTACTATCCAGCATACCAACGCAAGCCCACGTCGCATGCGCAACCGCACCAACACCATGAGCGCACAAACCAGAGCAGGGACCAACCAGCGGTTGTTGAGCGCCCAGACCAAGCCCCACACCACCCCGTTGTGACTCGGGTTCCCGGCGAC
>CANHPK010000355.1 GCA_947462525.1 Roseiflexaceae bacterium
AGCTCCGCGTCAGCAATTCGCGCTTCATCACCCACCTTGCACCCGCTGCAGAGGTCGCGACTGCACGGGCGTTTATCGCATCGATACGCGCCAAAATGCCCGACGCCAATCACCACGTGTATGCCTATGTCATCGGCCACGGCGGCACCACCACGCTGGGCATGAGCGACGACGGCGAGCCGTCGGGCACGGCCGGCCGACCCGCCTTGGCGGTCCTCAAAGGGAGCGGCCTCGGGGACGTGGTGGTGGTTGTGACGCGCTATTTCGGGGGCACCTTGTTGGGCACCGGCGGCCTCGTGCATGCCTATGGCGACAGCGTCAAAGCCGTGCTGGCCGAGGTCGTACGCGTCGAAAAAATCGCCCGCTGTAGCCTCTTGATGGTCATGCCCTACCCGCTCTACGAAGGCGTAAAACGGCAATTAGCAGGCTTTGATAGCAGCATCGACAACGAAGAATTCGGCACCGACGTGACGTTGACGGTCACCGTCCGGGTCGCCGACGCCCACACCATCGAAGCCCTCTTGATCGAACAGACCGCCGGCACCATCGAGATCCTGCACACCGACCTCGACTAGGCCACCGCACGCAATGTGTTGACCACATTCACCACGGCGCCGATCGCATAATCGACCGTGGCTGCGTCGCTGGTGCGCCCCAACGAGACGCGGAGGGCGGCTTGTTCGTCGCTGCCGATTGCACCAATCGCGGCGAGCACGTGCGACGGCTCGAGCGACCCACTGGTGCAGGCCGACCCACTCGAGGCGCAGATGCCGCGCTGATCGAGTAGGATCAACAGGCTGTCGCCGTCGACGCCGTCGATGACGAAGCTAGCGTTGTTGGCCAGGCGTTCGGTCGCGTGCCCGGTCAGGCGCACGCCGGGCAGTTCACCCATAATGCCGGCGATCAACGCATCGCGCAACGGCGTCAAGCGGGCGACCTCGGCCACGCGCTTGGCCTCGGCGTGCTGCAGGGCTGCGGCAAAGCCGACGATGCCGGCGATGTTTTCGGTACCGGCGCGGCGCCGGCGCTCTTGCGCACCACCGTGGATTTGGGGCGTACAGGCGATGCCGCGGCGCACATAGTTGACGCCCGTGCCTTTGGGGCCATAGAACTTGTGGGCCGTCATGGTCAGCACATCCACCCCCAAATCAGCCACCCCGATGGGCAGGAGCCCGGCCGCTTGGACCGCGTCGGTGTGGAACGGGACGTGCTGCGCTTTGGCGATGGCGGCGAGTGCGGCGATGGGCTGGATGGTGCCGATCTCGTTGTTGGCATACATGATCGATACAAGCGCGGTGTCGGGGCGAAGGGCTGCCTCGAGGTCCGCCGCGGCTACCTGCCCCGTCCCATCGACCGGCAGTATGGTCACGGCGATCCCGCTGCGTTCCAATGACTCGGCGGCGTGCAGACACGCGTGGTGCTCGATTGCGCTGATGACGACGTGCGCCGAGCCGTGGTCGCGCAGATATGCCTGCACGACGCCTTTGATGGCCAGGTTATCGCCTTCGCTGCCGCCGCCGGTGAACACCAGTTCGGCCGCAGTACAGCCGAGGATCCCCGCGACGGTGTCGCGGGCCTGATCGAGGGCATTGAGGGCAGTGCGGCCGGCCTGATGGGTGCTCGATGGATTGCCATAGACCGTGGTCAAATAGGGCATCATCGCCTCGAGCACCTCGGGTGCGAGGGGCGTCGTGGCAGCGTGATCGAGGTAGTACAATTCCTGGCTCATATGCTCTCCCTGTCACATCTGGATGCGTCTGTGACTGTGGTTGGTTATAATATATACAATATATACAGGATTAGTATACTTTGTCAATCTATGGTCGATCAGGGGTGAATGTGTTCATGGTAGCGCCAGGCTTGGTCGAGCCAGGCTTCGAGGTTGTCATCACGTTCGTACTGTTCGGCGGACAAGACGACGTGGCCGTCGATTTGGACCCGCTTGGTGGCGTGTTGCCGCACGCCGGGCTGCTGGACCGCCGCGGCGAAGTCGTCTGCTACGAGCCCGACCATCAGCAGATCACCCCACACGCCGGCGACCGCGGCACCACGGTGGATGAATTCTATCCCGCCAAAGCGCCGGCGGATGGTACATCCGCGCGGCAACAGAATCTCGGCGATGCGGTCGGCCAGTGCATTATTGGCAGCCATACAGTGCTCCGGAAGAGAAATCAGGTAGTAGTTAGTAGTTAGTAGTTAGTAGTTAGTAGTTAGTAGCATTGAAATCAAACAACTACTCACTACTCACTACTCATTACTCATTACTAATTGATAATTACTCATTCCCCTCTGGTCTGCTGCAGTGACCACGATCGTGACCGACTGGCCGGCTTGCACGCGGAACGGGCGGCCGGATCCGACCAAATGACCATCGACGTGGACGGTTGCCGCGCTCGATGTGGGTGTCACGCAGACGGTCTGCGCAACCTCGCCCGGGGCGAGCGCGGGCAACATCATCCGTGGCGCAATGGCGATGATGTGTGTGCCGCAGCGTACCAATGCCAGGGTCGCAATCGCACGATAGTCGGTGCTCAGGCAGCTCCCTTTGGCCACGTTAATGGCAGCCCAGTTGGGGTCGGTCAGCCGATCACCTTCGACGACCTGCCAGGCAGTGGTGGGCCGCAGCGACGGCACCAGCACGCCCTCGCCCTCGTCGACCAGCCGTTGTGCGGCGACCTGCAGGGCGTCGAGGTAGGCTTCGCCGCGCATCGGCACATCGTTGTGGCCGCCGTAGATGGTTTTGATGCGGCCGGCCAGCTTGGCGCGGATGGTGAGGAGCGAGCCGAGATACTGGTCGATGGGCAACATGCCGGGGAACTGCATCCACAGCGAGTCGCTGATCGACGGGCGATTGCACCCGAACGCATCGCCGGCAATCAGCAGGCCCCGTGATTCGTCGAACAACACCATGCTGCCCACTGAGTGCCCGGGTACTGCATAGACATCAAACACCCAGCCGCCCAAATCGAAGCGCATGCCCTCGTGGACGTCGATGAGTGCGCTCAGATCGAGAGCAAACCCCATCGATTCTTTGAACGAACGAGCCATCGCCAGATCGTGGTGGCTCATATAAACGTCGTAGGCGTCTTCGAACTGGCCCATGGCAGCAACGTGATCGGGATGGCCGTGCGTGA
>CANHPK010000356.1 GCA_947462525.1 Roseiflexaceae bacterium
ACCGATGTCGAGTAGGTGTGGCGATCGGCTTCGGTCTGGATGAGCTGTAACTGGTAGAGACGTCCCATCAGGACGCAAAACACAACAAACACAATCAGTTTTGGTACAAATATACGCATTGGCGGCCTCGCCTAATAGACGTCGATGGGGACTTCGCCGCGACGAATCCCACGCCACGAACGTAGCAACAAAAACACCGGCAATGCAGGGATCAAAATGACTGCCAGCTCGGGGATGAATACCACCACCACATATTTGGCCAAATCGAAGCCACCCACCAGCGCATAGGTAAACAACACGTGGAAGGCGTGGTAGGTCAACCCGCCCAAGACGACCGCCACGATGGGCAGCAGCCAGTTTTCGCTGGTAATCCGCGCCAAAACGGCATACACGGCCAGCATGGCGAGGAGCAGGAGAATGGAATGCCAGCCGAGCCACGTGCCACTGACGATGTCGAGCACCAAGCCAGCATAAAAAGCCCAGCGTGCCACGATGGGGATTGGTTCGATGAGCACTTGGATGACCACGAGCAAGAGCATGACATTGATGGCGACATGGAAGACCGTAGGCATCAGCAGGCGCTGGCCAATGACAAAAAACGCCACGATGAGGAGCGTCCGCACCTCAAGCCAGATGACTTCTTCTATTTTACGTCGCTTTGTATTATCCATACGTACCGTACTACTTCCGGGTCAATGTAGGGTTGGATTTCGGCGACTTTGTTGCGCCCCTCGAGGCCAACCGATTTGACGATCCCGACAGGGATGTCGGCGGGTATGGCCGAGTTGGGGAGCGACGGACCAAACAAGCGGGTCAGCCCGGCCGTCACGACGCTGTCGCCCACGACGATTTGGCCTTCACGCTCTATTTCGGTCATATGGAGCATCGCATCGCGCTCCATCAGCCCACTCGCGACTCCGCGGATGACGGTATCGCCATGATAGATTTGGACGCTGACCAGGCTGCTGTAATCCGACACCAGCAAGACGTTGGCGCTGTTTGGGCCTACCTGATCTACCACACCGACCAGCGCCGGTGGGCTGCTCTGGTAGCGCGAGATGACTGCCATGCCGACCATGATGCCCTGATTGGTCCCCACGCCAATAATGGCGGTACGGCGACCTTCAGCCAGCGTTTGGACACTGATATCGGCACCGACCAGTCGCCATGGGTTTTCTTTTTCGATGCGTAATTGTTCACGGAGCCGCAGATTTTCGAGTTCGAGTTGGGGGATGCGGATGATTTGCCCTTTGAGGTCGCTGTTTTCTTTGGCGAGGGCATCGCGCTCGGTGGTTATCCGTTGGACATCCATCGAGCCCGTGAAAATATCACCCAGACGGGCTATGGTGCTCTGCGTGCGACCCAGGGTAGGGGCAATATAGCTCGAAATCATGCTCCGCACGGGGGTCATGACACCTTGAAAGTCCAGCAGAAAGAACAGGAGCGCGAGGAAAATGAGCACAGCGACGACGAGGGTGTTACCCCTCCCGCCGCTTCTCGACCGCACAGAAGACCGATCTCGCATAGCTTGCAGCCTCGTCCTTGTGTGACTACCGACTTAGTATTTGATGCGGCGAGTGCGTTGCGTCGCCGTCAAAATATCGCGATAGATGGGGTTGTGGATGTTTTCGACCATTTTGCCGGCGCCACGGGCCACACACGAGAGGGGGTTTTCGGCGACATAGACGGGCATACGTGTCTCGGCAGCGATGCGTCGATCGAGCCCACGGAGCAATGCACCACCACCAGCCAGGACGATGCCGTGCTCCATGATGTCTGCCACCAACTCGGGTGGGGTCTCTTCGATGGCGGCGCGGATATCAGCCAAGATGGTGTTGATGGGGCCGACGATGCCTTCGCGCAGTTCTACGCTCGACACTTCGACGGATTTGGGCAAGCCGGTCAGGGCATCACGCCCGCGCAACACGACTTTGAGTTCTTCTTCGAGAGGGTACGCACTGCCTGCAGCGACTTTGGCGCGTTCGGCCATGCGTTCACCGATGTGGAGGTTGTATTCACGGCGGGCGAATTCGATGATTGCTTCGTCGATTTCGTCGCCTGCGGTACGGATCGAGTGGTTGACCACAATGCCGCCGAGCGAGATGATGGCGACTTCGGTGGTACCACCGCCGATGTCGATAATCATCGAACCGATAGGTTCGTCGACCGGCAGGCCCGCACCGATGGCAGCGGCCATTGGTTCTTCGACGACGTAGGCATCACGCGCATTGGCGTTGAGCGCGGCGTCGCGGGCTGCCCGCATCTCGACTTGGGTCACGCCCGACGGCACGCCGATGACCACACGCGGACGTGGAGCAATCAGGCCGAACGAACGATCGTGGGCTTTTTCGATGAAGTGTTTAATCATCTTTTCGACGACGTCGAAGTCGGCGATAACGCCATCCTTCAGCGGGCGCACGGCGATGATGTTGGCAGGCGTTTTGCCCACCATGGCCTTGGCCTCAGCACCGACGGCGATGACTTCTTTGGTCTTGCTGTCGATGGCAACGACCGATGGCTCCGAAATGACGATCCCGCGCCCGCGCACGTGGACCAATGTATTGGCGGTACCGAGGTCGATGCCCAGGTCACGCCCAAATGCACCAAGAATAGAATTAAGTGGGTTGGAGAATCGCACAGACAGCTCCTCTACAATGTGCCTTGCAGCACATATACACACACGAGCACGCGCGTCTCCGACAGCCAACCGACGTCTGCAGATGCATCGTTGCAACAGGATACGGGGTGGTCAACCAGCGCAGCCGCGAAAAAATCTTGGAGCTATTGCTCTTCGAAGACCGCTTTGACGCGGAACATTCCCAAGTCAGTATCAGCACTATTGCGGATAGCAGCCGCCCGGTCCAATGATGGCCAGTTGGCATCGGTACGCAGTGCATTGACCAAATCGGTCACCTGGGCAGTCGGTTCAACGCCAGTCACATCGACGGCCTGGAGGGCACTGACATGCTCCAAAATCCGCGAAAGTTGACTCTGCATTGCATCTATTTCTCCATCGCTCAGACGGAGGCGCGCTAAATCTGCGACACGGACGACTTCTGCACGGGTTAACGACATGGCTTCACTCACTTTATGTTGCGTACTATCGCTATAGTACCAGATATTGAGCC
>CANHPK010000357.1 GCA_947462525.1 Roseiflexaceae bacterium
ACGGCACTCGATGTCATCCAAGTCACCCGTGAACAGATTTTGGCGATGGATCCAGACGGGAGCTACACGCGGGCATTTTTTGGAGCCGATGCTGTGCCGTTCCGCATCCCTGCAGTGCCACGGGTGCGTTGGGATGCCGAATTAGCCAAGCTTCAGGCGTATCTCGACGCCGACCAAGAGGCTCAATTGGGTGCTGAGCGTGGCACCGACCTCCCGCAGCCGGCTGCTCCGGAACCAACCCTCCCGCCCGCACCCGCTCCACAGGTGCCGGTGCTGGCAGCCAACGATGGTCAAGTACACCTGATTATCGGCAATCGAGCCGTGCTCCAACGTCGCTTCGGAGCAGACGGTTTTCGCCGTATCGAAGACCAACTGACCGCAGTCTGTGGGGTATTGCGTACCCAAGGGATGACCATCTGTCAGGGGTACATAGACGCCCCGCAGACATTGGGCTTGGGCGACATGCAGGTCACCGAACCAGTCCCAGCAGACCCTATGGCGGTGCGGGATTTCATCCGTCGGGTAGCAGCGCACTGTACTGCGGCGCAGGTCGAACTGGCGACGGTGGTGATTCTCGGCGGTGACGAGTGTATCCCCTTTCATCGCCTGAGTAATCCGATCCCTGACGATGATCGCGTTATTTTTTCCGATAACCCGTATGCCTGTGACGATTCGGGATATCTCATCCCACAGCGGATTGTCTCGCGCTTGCCCGAGGGAGATGACGACGATCCCACCTTGTTGCTGAGTATGCTGGTATCGATGACCGACTACCATCGCACCGCACATCACCAAGGGCGTAGCGGGTTTGATGTCGCTGCCTGGGTACGGATCCGGAGCGCGGTCGGCGATCGATTGGCACGTGGTGTGGCGGCAGAGGTATGGCAAGAGCCTTCGCGCTTGGTGTTGCGTAATCTGCATGCAGATGCGCGCTTGATCCTATCACCACCACACACGAGCCAACCTGGTACCCACAAAATCATCGCAGGGCGTGAGGTGCTGTACCTCAATTTGCATGGCGCAGCGGGGATGCCGCACTTTTATGGGCAACCAGCCGATGTCTGGGGGGCCGCAACTGCCTTGCCTATTGCCCTTTCGCCCGATCACATCCAGCGCAGTGCGGTGGCTGGCACCATCATCATCAGCGAAGCATGCTACGGGGCCGAGTTGGCTGGCCGTAATATCCGCAATTCGATCCCATTGCGGGCCCTTTCGCTCGGCGCATTGGCATTTATCGGTGCAACGGTGAACGCGTACGGAAGTTCTGCTGCGCCGCTGCTCGGTGCGGATTTGCTCTTCGAGCGTCTGACGCATCATCTGGCGACGGGGATGCCTGTTGGTATGGCACTCCACTATGCCCGGTTAGAATTTGCGCAAATCATGTATGAGCGTCAGGGATTCCTCGATGATGTCGACATGAAGACACTCATCGAATTCATCCTGCTCGGTGACCCCTGGGCGACGATGAAAGGCGGGATGACGCAGCCGACCATTCGTCATACCACCAGCACGGGGAGTATGCAGTTGCAGGCAGTGGCACGGGTCCCCAAAACGGTCAGACGGATGCTTTTGACCGAGCGCGACATCTCGCCCGAGATGCTCCGCCACGCACGAACGGTCCTCGAGCAGTATGTGCCGACCAGCCAGAGCCGGTCGATGTCGATTGTTGCCACGACCAACCCGGGTGTGCAGAGCAAAGGGGTGCAATCGCCCGAGGTGCGCTTTTCGATGACCTCGTTGGTACAAACAAGCGACGGCCAGTGGCTGCCCAAAAACGTCCACGTGACGATGAATACCCATACGGGCAACAAAATCTATGTCTCGCGCTAGTCTGACAATTCGATTACCAAACATGGTACTATATACAATAGTAAATTCTCTCTTTTTGATGGTGTTGCCATGCGTATGAGTGTCTTGCAGCAGAGTCTCCACAACTCGCGCACGTACATCACGTCGCGCAACGGTGCCATCATCGCGTTTGCACTCTTGCTCGCGGTGATGGGGATTGCGACGATTGCACAAACGGTGCGGGTGGCCCAAACTGGGCACGAAATCGACACGCTCATTGCAGAGCAGACCGCATTAGAGCGTACGCACAAGGCTCTTCTGCTGCGGATGGCAGATGCGCAGTCCATGGAACGCATCGAGCGCTACGCAGAACAAACAGATATGATCCCGGTCCAAGAGACCACCGTACGCTTCATGATACTCGGGGTTGACAAGGGCCAAGTCGTTGTCACCAAAGCGCTAGAGCAATCGCCATGAGTCTACAAAGTGATGCCCGTGCCGTCGCAGGCACGCACCGTCCTTCGGACGCTGAGGGTCCTCTCGCCCCGAGTACTGCACCACGATCGTGGCGTTTATTTGTTGCGTTTGGGGTTGCCATGCTCTTTTTGGCACGCGTGACCATCCAACTTGCGGATGTGCAACTGCTCGATCGGAGCGGATATGCAGCCCGTGCCAGTAGTGAAGTCAATCAGAGTCTGCCCATTGTTGCAAGTCGAGGCACCATCGTTGACCGCTTCGGCAATATTCTTGCCGTCGATGTCGAGCGGCGGTCATTGTATGTCGTACCTGCCCAAATCGACCCTGGTGAAGCCGCCAATCTCGCAATGCGGATCAGCGAGGTTATCGAAGTCCCCGCCGAGAAGATACTTGCGTTGCTCATCGACACCAATCGTGCATGGGTCCCGGTCGCCCGCTGGCTCCCCGACGACCAAGCAGACCAAATCGAACGAATGGCCCAAGAGAGCCTGTATTTGGTCTACGAGTCCCATCGATTCTATCCGCAAGGCCGCTTTGCTCCGCACGTCATCGGCGCGACGAATCTCAATGGGATGGGCATCGCCGGGGTCGAGGCGAGTTTTGATGATGTCTTGCGCGGAACCAACGGGGTCATCACGGCCGAAGTCGATATCCATCAACAACCCATTTGGTCGCGCCCGTACGAGCGTGTCGAGCCGGTCAATGGGAGCCGAGTGCAGCTGACGATTGACCCGTACATTCAACATCTCGCTGAGGACCAATTAGGCAAAGCCATCGACATCCACGGTGCGTCGGGCGGGACAGTCATTGTCATGGACGTCAAAACAGGTGCAATACGTGCCATGGCGAGCTATCCT
>CANHPK010000358.1 GCA_947462525.1 Roseiflexaceae bacterium
GGAAATCTTCACGTGCGCCGTAATTCGCCTGGACCAACACACCGACGGTGTAGATGCTGCCGGCAATCAGCACCTGGCGGGACGAGGTGCCCGTGCCGCCTTTGAACTCGTGACAAATCATGCCGGTACCGCCGCCCACGCAACCCTCGGCAATAGGGCCACTGGTCGCGTTGGCAATGGCCGCTTCGACCTCGGGGACGCCGACGAGTTGGTCGAGTCTATGGCTCAGCCAACCATCGTATGTCTCGGTCACGACGGGCAACAAAAAGCTGTCGTTGTAGCCGTTGCGCATCGAATGTTGGCAGACCGCATCCCAGACCGCCCCAACCCAGGGTGTGCCGGTGATGGCAATAGGATTGTAGAGGAGCCCTGATTCTTTGAGCCACGCAATACCCGTCATCTCGCCACAGCCGTTGTACGAGTGGTAGCCTCCATAAACTGGCTCTTGCCAGCTGCGTTGACCGCGTGGAAAAATCATCGTCACCCCGGTGCGCGCAGGGTGTGGAGTGTCGCGGATCACGGTTTCGTAGCCGACGGTCACCCCGGGCACATCTGTGATTGCGTTGTGTGGGCCGGTGGGCGTCGTGCCGATGGCCATGCCTAAATCGCGCAGTCTTCGCATTAGATGTTCCTCTTATTTATGACGAAAAATACGGATCTTGGTTCATCCGGGTGCGGTATTCGGGGGCGAGCACGCTCATTTGGATGTCGTTCCCGCGCACCCCATCGCGGTAGTCGTTGGCACGCAGGGTACCCTCGTGTACAAACCCAGTGCGCAGATAGAGCGAACGGGCTGCCACATTGCGCTCGAGCACGGTCAAGCCAACCCGATAGAGGTTGAGTTCGTCGAACGCATAGCGCAGGATGAGCTCCATGCCGTCGCGACCGTACCCTTTGCCATGGTCGGCAGGGTCGCCGATGGCAATCCCGAGGTTCGCAATCTGGAGATTCCAGTAGATATCATAGAGCACCACATAGCCGACCAGGCGGCGCTCGGTGCGCGTGCGCAAGCGGAAGTGCAGATGGTTGGTACCGCTGCTCCCACCCAAGTACGACGCTTCTGCATCGGCGTGGTTGAGCGGTTTGACGTGACTGAGTTGCAACCGCCGCAGAAATTCGCTGTCGTTGGTCCAGCTACTTACAATGGGGAGGTCGGCTGGTTCGGGAGCACTCAGGGTGAGCAGATTGCCGACAAAGAGATTGGAAGTCATGCGTCCCTCGTGAATCGTGCCACGCGCTGCCGAAACGCCGTATCAGCTGCGCCTATCAGTGGTTTGCCGTGCCCAAAAACAGCATGTGCAAAGGACATCCCGGCGAGGCGTTTGAAGCTCTCGATGGCCGTCATTTTGTCCTCATAGAGGAACGAAATATTGGGTTGTGCAGTGAAGTGGACCGCCGCATCCCCACAGATGAGCACCCCGCCGTCTGCAGGGCTGTAGAGCGAAATGTGGCCCATCGAATGCCCGGGGGTGGCGATGACCGTCAGTTCGTCACACAGCACAACGCCGTCTGCGGCATCGGGTTGGATGCTGGCAGGAACCCCTCGTTGCGATGCGACCATGCGCCGATTGATGCCGTCTTCGAACCAAGCGAATGGCCCAGCAAAGTGCATCGGACGCATCCAGTTGCCTTGCGCGACTGCTGCGCCGTCGAGCGGACTCATATGTGCTGCGGGCGCACCGGCTGCTTGGAGGGCCGCGAGCGCGCCGATGTGATCGACGTGCAAGTGGGTGGCAATGATGGTTAGGTCGGCAGGGTTGTGGTTGCGTTGCTGCAGGGCCGCCAGGATTTTGGGGCTATCACCCGGGTTGCCGCAATCGATCAAGATGGGTCCCCGCGTGCTTTCGTAGAGGTAGCAGTTCACCATCCCCAAGCGGAGCATCGACAAACGTGGTGTGATCGGTTGGAACGTCATGATGCTCCTTGTGCGGCATTCTATTGCTGCGCTGATACCACTTGTGTGGATGCGCTGGCGTCATCACCGTACCGGGTCGGTGGTGTGCGGTTCGGCGCTGAAGCGGGCGTACTCCCAGATGACGGCTGCGGGGGTCCCGCGGATGCGTCGCACGACGTCGGTGCTCTTGCGGCGGAACTGATCTGCGGCGTCGGCTGCGGCGCTGACGTCGTCAGCATAGATCCAGCCACAGACCCCGGTGCTCCGGATATGCAAGGGTGAACACGAAATGCCCGGTATTGATTGTGGCACGAGCCGCCAGCATTCTTTGATCATCCGGATATAGACGCCATCGGGCTTGTGAATGGGGAAGTCACCGCCGAAATCCAGACTCACACGCCAACACCCACGCTGTTGCATACGTACCTCCCATGCAAACAATTCCTGTACACAGAACCGTTTGCATGGGTCGAAAAGGTACGCGGCGGGATTATTTCTTTGCTTTTTCTGATGAATTCTTGGTACTGAACTGGAGGAACCACGTCAGTGCAGCAATCACTGCTGCGATAGGGAACCCCACCAACATCAAATCGCGTTTGCCATCCCAGCTGATCACCTGGCTCAAAAAACTCACACCCATCACCACGATGATGACACTGGTGAGCTTGTTTTTGAGGTCATCGAGGTTGTTAATTTGCAGCCACTGCGGCAAATCCAGCGTGTCGTCGATGAATAGTTCGTACAAACCAAGTGCGGTAATGTAACAAACGGTCCCCAAAAGAAAGATGTCGATGACTTCGATGACGGCAAAGGTGAGGTCTTTGGCGAGTTTTTCGTCATTGATGCGGTAGAAAGATTTGTACAGCACGTTGAGCAAATCATAGAGCCCATAGCCAAACAACGCAATCATACCCAGTATCGAGCCGATGACGGCCAAGAGTACGAGGTAGCGACTTTTGGCCAATAACAATGACACAAGTGCTCTCATGTCGACCCTCCCTGTTTGCGCACAATGCGCGCGTGCAACTGTGTATGAATAGCAGGCCATTCTGTAGCAATAATAGAATAAAACGCCGAATCGCGCACGCGCCCTGTTGGGGTGAGCAGATGATTGCGTAAGGTGCCTTCGTAGACCGCCCCTAACGCCTCGAGTGAGCGCCGTGCGACGGTGTTGGTCGCGTCGGTTTTGATCTGAACACGGATGCAGCCGAGGTCATTGAA
>CANHPK010000359.1 GCA_947462525.1 Roseiflexaceae bacterium
GCAGGGATCGTGGTAGGCGACTTTTTGTTTGACTTCGGTGACGGGCTTGAGCTTGTCGTCGCGCACCAGGCCGGCCAGGTACTCGGTGTGATGGATGACCTGGTAGTCGATCCCGGCACGGCCGCCGAACTGGCTGTATTCGTTTTTGTGCGAGTTGTAGCAGTGGGCGCAGGTGGTCACCAGGGTTTTGAAGGTGTACTGACCGAGTGTGCCGACATTGGTCTCGGCTTGTTGCTTGAACAACAACTCCTCACCCATGCGGCGGGCAGGGTCGCCGGTGCAGCACTCTTCGCCACCGAGGATGGCAAAGTCGACGTCGGCCTGCTTGAGCAACTGTGCCATGGCGCGGGCGGTGCGCTTGGAGCGGTCGTCGTAGCTAGGAGCGCAGCCGACCCAAAAGAGGACGTCGGCGCTGCCCTTGTCGGCCATGGTGGGCAAATCGAGGCCAGCAGCCCAGGCGGACCGCTCTTTTTGAGGCAGGCGCCATGGGTTATTGGCACGTTCGATGCCGTCCAGCACTTTCTTGACACCGCTGGGGACTTCGCTCTGGATCATGGTCAGATTGCGGCGGAAGTCGACCACCAAGTCGACGTGGTCGATCATGGCCGGGCATTCTTCGACGCAGGCGCCACAGGTGGTGCAGCTCCACAATTCGTTTTCGTCGTAGACACCCGACTCGAGCAAGCCGATGGCGTCGAAGGCACCCCGGCCGGTGCCGTTGCCCTCGAGGGTCATCTGGTCGCCGCTTTTGAGGGTGATGGCGTGGCCGCGTTGCATGTCGGCCATTTTGGTGATGAGGAACTTGGGCGACAAGTTCGAGCCCGACGCGTGGGCGGGGCAGACCGACTGGCAGCGGCCACAGGCCATGCACGAATCGAGGTCGAGGCGTTGCTTCCAGGTCAAATCGTTGATGGTGGCGACGCCCAACTGCGGTTCGTCCTTTTCGATTTCGGCCTCGAAATCGGCAATCGGTGCCAACGCACCACGGGGTCGCGTGCGCTTGAAGAACGTATTGAGGGGGGTATAGATGAGGTGGCGCAACCCGGTGAATGGGATGGCCGCGATGAATGCAAACGACACCACGGTATGGGCCATCCACAACGCCAGATGCAAGCCCAAGCCGACGCTACTGATATTGCCCAAGCCTATTTCGCGGAACACGACTGCCAACCCATAGCCGACAAACGACTGTATCGCCCAATCTTGCTCGAAGACCACCACGCCACGGATGGTCTGATTGGCGATACGCAAGCCTTCGATGAGATACCCGCTGATACCGACAAAAATCAACGACATCAGCGCTTCGCGGTCGTAGCTGCGGTTGTGCAATCGATCTGATTTGAATCCATAGCGGCGCACGGCTGCCCAGATGAGCCCGGCCACAAACAGCAAACCGATGGCATCGAGAATCGTCTCGTAATAGCGATAATAGTCACCGACCAATATCCGGCCGGCATCATCGCCCATAAATGGGATGGTGAAGTTTTCTTCGATGGCGATGATTTCGGTGCCGATGAACAATCCGAGAAACCCAAAGAATATCAGGGCGTGCATCATCCCTGGTTTACGGTCTTGCATGGTTTTTTGTTGGCCGAGGGTCTCTGCCAGTACCGTCGTCACCCGACTGCCGATGACATCCAAGCGCGCGTCGGGTTTGCCTTTGCGCCAGGTATTGGCGTCGCGTACGATGCCGTAGAACAACACCAACAGTGCAGCAGTTGCGGTCAAATACACCGTAAAACTGCCGAGGTGCTCGCCGACGTTCCAATAAATCTGACGAATGGCTTCGGTCATGGGTAATGCTCCATTGCATAGTAATGCGTCGTTCAATCGTAGCACGATGCGCCAATTGGCGTCAATGCAGGCGACGGAGGTACCTTTTCAGTTCGGCAATTATCTTCTACACTAGCAGTGTTCACGAAGTAGTACCCAAAGGATTGCAACGATGCGCTACGACAACAAAATCACCATCGTCACCGGTGGCAGCAAAGGGATCGGCGAGGGCTGTGTACGCGTTTTTGCCGACGCCGGCGCGACGGTCATCTTCTGTGCGCGGAATGTCAGTGAAGGCAAAGCGCTCGAGGCAGAGCTCAACGCCAAGCGCGCCGGCAGTGTGCAGTTCATCCAGTGCGACGTGTCCAAAACCGACGACATCGAGCAGATGATCAACGCCGTGGTGGCCCAATACGGCCGCATCGACTGCCTGATTAACAACGCCGGCTGGCACCCACCGACGCGCACCATCGATCAGTTTTCGGTGCAGGATTTCCGCGATTTGCTCGAGCTCAATCTGGTCAGCATCTTTGCTGCCTGCAAATACGCACTGCCCCACATGCGCCCCGTGCAGGGCAACATCATCAACATGTCGAGCCTGGTGGGCACCATTGCGCAGCCCTACGCCACCACCTATGTGGCCACCAAGGGCGCCATCACGTCGTTCACCAAGGCGCTGGCCATCGACGAGGCGGCCCACGACGTGCGCGTCAACTGCGTGTCGCCGGGCAATGTATTCACCCCGCTCTGGCAGGCCGGCATCGACGCCTCGCCCGATCCGGTGCTCACCCGCTCGTACGGCGACAACGCCCAGCTGATGGGTCGCATGGGCACCATCACAGAAGCCGGCAAGCTGTGCCTGTTCATCGCCGCCGAGGCAACCTTCACCACCGGCGTCGATCACTACCTGTCGGGCGGCGCCGAGCTGGCCTACGGCCACAAATCGCGCAAAGGCGAAGCCGGTCCATCCTGGTAAGCCGCTCCCGTCTGCCGGCGCCACCTCCTGATTGGGGGTGGCGTTGGTACCCGATGCAGAGCGTCTATTCGTCATGGAAAAGGGTGTACCCGCGCGCACCGGGAGGTCCACCGTACGAGGTGGGTCGCTTGCTGGCTCGTCATCGGGTATGAAAACCATCCACCGCGCGGTTCACACCCACCCCAGCGCCTGCATGCACCGTGCTCCGCACACACACCGAGGTGAGTCATGCCCCTGCCGTTCGACATCTATGATTTGCGCATCACCGTGGTGGCCATCGAAGGGCGCTCGGTCTGTGATCTGGCCGTGGGCGACTACTTCGAGCTGACCAACAGTAGCCACGTGCGCATCCCCGCCGGCAA
>CANHPK010000360.1 GCA_947462525.1 Roseiflexaceae bacterium
CGCCCACGATTACCGAACGCCCTGTTGGGCAGGTCGTGAACCCGGTAGCGCCGACTGCACGATTGCAACTCGAGTCTGGTACGGTATTGACCCTCCCGAGCGGTCGCCGTGAGATAATCATCGGTCGTGATGATCCCATCAGCGGTGTGCATCCCGAAGTCGACATGACGCCCTACGGCGCTGAGAGCGGCGGTGTGAGTCGCCGCCACGTACGCCTGACCGTCCTCGAAGGCCAATGGATGATTACCGATTTGCAATCGACCAATCATACGCGTGTCAATGGGGTGCGCATCGATCCGGGCGTCCCCACGCAGCTCCCCGATGGTGCACAGGTCGTCCTTGGACGCATCGGGTTCATCTTTCGCAGCTCGTAGAAGTTCTGGTATTCTGTGGGGGAGACGCATCGGTCGTCTCCCCTTTTTCTATTTCTGGTGACGAACGAAAAGGTTTGACGATGCAGGATCTGCTGGCTGGACTGAACGAGGCACAACGATTAGCGGTAACGACCATTTCCGGTCCTGTCTTGACCCTGGCGGGTCCGGGGTCAGGCAAAACGCGGGTCCTGACGCATCGGATTGCCCACCTGCTCCAACAGGGGATTGCCGCGAGTGAGATTCTTGCGGTCACCTTTACCAACAAGGCAGCGCGCGAAATGCGCGAACGAATGCAACATCTGGTTGGGGTCGACGTTGCCACAAAAGTCGACATCGGAACCTTTCACAGCCTGGCTGCACGCTGGCTCCGTCGCGACGGACGCGCCATTGGGTTGGCTGACGGTTGGCTGATTTATGACGACGATGATCAGCAACGACTTATCAAGCGGGTCAGCAAAGAGCTCAAGTTGCCCGACAAGCCGTTCACGCCCCGGGCGATTTCGAGTGCGATTTCGAGCGCCAAAAACGAGCTCCTCGACGCTGCTGCATATACTGCCGCAAGCCGCAGCCCGGAGGGACGGATGTATGCTGCTGCATATACTCGCTACAGTGAGCTCCTCACGGTGGCAGCAGCGGTCGATTTCGACGACTTGTTGTTGCTGACCCTTGATTTGTTCCGTACGCCCATGTTGAACCGCTATCACCGCCGCTATCGATATATTTTGGTCGACGAATACCAAGATACCAATCGCGCCCAATACGAGATGATCAAGGCCCTCGCGCGGGGGTCCGGCAATGTTTTTGTGGTGGGTGACGATGACCAGTCGATTTATGGCTGGCGCGGCGCGGATGTGCGCAACATCCGCCGGTTCGAATCGGATTTTGCCGGTGCACAGGTCATCATTTTGGCCGAGAACTACCGGAGCACGCAGACGATTCTCGATGTCGCACAAGTGCTCATCGATGCCGCTCCCAAGCGCATCCACCGCAAGCTGTTGCGTGGCCAAACCCCTGGGGGCGAGCCGGTGAGTTGGCGTGAGTGTAGTGACCAAAACGAAGAGTCGCAGCGTGTCTGTGATGCCATTGAAGGACTGGTCAAAAAAGGGGTGGCCCGATACGCCGATTGTGCCATCATGTACCGCACCAATGCCCAGAGTCGGGCGTTCGAAGAAGCCCTCAGTCGGCGCCGCATCCCATATGTGGTGATTGGTGGGATGCGCTTCTATGAGCGGCGCGAAATCAAAGATGTGCTTGCATGGCTCCGGTTGTTGAGCAATCCGAACGATGACATATCCCTGGTGCGTGCCATCGAGTTCCCTGCCCAGGGGATCGGCGCAGGTAGTATCGCCCATCTGAGTGAATGGGCCAGTAGCCACGGTGTTTCACTCTACCAAGCGCTCATCGATGCTGCCGCTGATTCGACTGCGGTCCCTGCCTTGCGTGGCGCAGCACGACAGCGCATGATGACCTTTGGTGCCCGGCTGTATGGCTTGGTCAAACGTGCCCCCAGCCTGACATTGCTCGATGCGTTCGACGAAATGCTGCGTGAATCACAATTCGTCGCTGGACTCGTGAATGAACACGGCGGTGTAGACGCCGAATCGCGCGTCGAAAATGTCAATGAGTTGCGCCGTGTCGCCGGTGAATACGCTGAGCTTCCGGTGGATGAGCAACTTGCCCGCTTCCTCGAGGAGGTCGCGCTGGTAGCAGATGTCGATCGATTGGCTGCGGTCGACAATCATGTTGTCTGCATCACGCTGCATCAGGCAAAAGGGCTCGAATACGACAATGTCTTTTTGGTAGGACTCGAAGACGAGCTTATTCCCCATAGTCGTACGCACAATGATCCCGTGCAGATCGAAGAAGAGCGGCGGATTTTGTATGTCGGGGTGACGCGTGCGCGCAAGCGCTTGGCGCTGTCGCGGACGCTCCGGCGGATGAACTTTGGTCGATACGACCAGACCCTTTCTTCGCGGTTTTTGGCAGATATCCCCAAGGGATTATTGGCCCATGCAACCAATCTCGGTACGGTGAATCCGTCTGCGGGTCAGGGTCGGAGCAACCCGGCTTTTCAGGGCTGGGGCACCGCTGCAGCGCTCAAACCCACCACCGTTGCAGTGCAGTATGCGGTAGGCGATATGGTACGCCACCAACGCTTTGGTGAAGGCGTTGTCTTGAGTGCCAAGTCGGTCGATGATGATGTCGAGGTCGTGGTCCGGTTTGCAGACCCGGCAGCTGGCGAAAAACGATTAATCGCCAGTTTTGCGCGCCTCGAAAAGGTCACGACCCCGAACTAACCCCCCAACTCCGCAGTTGCGCCTGGAGCTCGGCCAGAGAACTGACTTTTTTGAAGCGTGCACCAGACACCCCGTGGGTGGCTGCTTTGCAGTCGTCCCAGGATGCATGGCGTTCTACTACTCCATTGACCACGCTGATATAGCAGGGGAACTGCGTGCCTGCGGTAGACGTACTCCCCGCGGGGAGTGGTCTGCTCGGTGCGGGACGTGGGACTGGCCGAGTGGCAGCACCGGCGCCACGTGACCCTGCCTGTAGCTGCGCAAGGGTGTTTGCGCGTTCGTTATGGACGTGCCCGGCATGACCTTTGACATGGTGCCAATGCACATTGGGGTGCGTGTGGGTGATGAGCGCTTCCCATAGATCTTTGTTTTCGACCGGGTCACCGGTGCGTGTCTTCCAGCCGTTTTTTTGCCACCCTCTGACCC
>CANHPK010000361.1 GCA_947462525.1 Roseiflexaceae bacterium
AATGGTTCATTATCGTGCACGGTATCTGCGTTGACTTCTTCGAGGTACGACATGAACGTGAGGCCTTGGTACCAAGGCATGTTCGTGCTGTGTTTGAACACATTGTCACCGAGCAACGCAGACATCGGGATGGCAGTAATGCTGGTGAAGTTGAGTTGCTTGGCGAACTCACGATATTGTTTTTCGATGGTTCGAAAAACATCCTCGTTATATTCCATCAAGTCCATTTTATTGACTGCCAATACCACATGGCGGATACCGAGCAACGATGCAATGCAACTATGGCGGTGCGTCTGGACCAATAGGCCTTTGCGTGCATCCACCAGAAGCACAGCCAGATCAGCTGACGATGCGCCCGTGGCCATATTGCGTGTGTACTGCTCGTGGCCTGGAGTATCGGCAACGATGAAGCGGCGCTTGGCTGTCGAAAAAAACCGATAGGCTACATCGATGGTGATGCCCTGTTCGCGTTCGGCCTGTAATCCGTCAACGAGGAGTGACAAATCGAGTGCATCGGCATCACCGAGTTTGCGCTGACTTTCAATATGAATGCCACGTAATTGATCTTCAAATATCAGTTGCGCATCATATAGTAAACGCCCAATGAGCGTCGATTTGCCGTCATCGACACTCCCGCAGGTCAAGAAACGGAGCAAACTGCGCTGGCTATCTAGGGTGATTTGTTGCATTAGAAGTATCCTTCGATTTTCTTCTGCTCCATCGAGCCTGGTTTGTCATAGTCGATCATACGACCCGCGCGTTCAGAGGTCCGTGCACTCAATGTCTCATACACGACTTCGTCGATAGTGGCTGCCGTTGATTCAACAGCCGCAGTAAGCGGGTAGCAACCAAGCGTACGGAAGCGAATCATGCGCATTTGTGGCGTCTCGCCTGGCAACAACGGCATGCGATCATCATCGACCATCAAGATTTGACCGTCACGAATAACGGTCGGTCGCTCTTTCGCAAAATAGAGCGGCACGACGGGGATGTTCTCGCGTTTGACGTACTGCCAAATGTCGAGCTCTGTCCAATTGCTTATAGGGAAGGCTCGGACGCTTTCGCCGGGTGCAATCCTGGTGTTGTAAAGATGCCACAATTCTGGGCGTTGTCGCTTCGGGTCCCAGCGATGGTGTTGATTGCGGAACGACATAATGCGTTCTTTGGCCCGTGAACGCTCTTCGTCACGACGCGCACCGCCGATTGCGCAATCGAATTTGTGCATGTCCAGCGCTTGCCGCAACGCCACGGTCTTGAGTTCGTGGGTGTGCACACTCGAATCGTTGTTGAAAACGTTGATGCCCTTGGCAATTGCCTCTTCGTTGCGGTGGACCAGTGATTTGACCCCGAGTTCTGCCATACGCTGATTGCGGAACGCAATCATCTCGCGGAACTTCCAGCTCGTATCCACATGCAAAATCGGGAACGGCGGCAATGACGGATAGAAGGCTTTTAGTGCAAGATGCAGCAGGACGGAAGAATCCTTGCCGACGGAATACATCATGACAGGACGTTCGAATGTCGCGGCGACTTCGCGGAAAATATGGATACTTTCTGCTTCCAGATTCGATAAATGGTCCATACGTCTCCTCCAAAAACTTGTGTATAGTATAGCATACGGTGGCTTTAGAATGCACTGACATGCGTTCTATGGGTCGAGTGCATTTATCATACAGATATCACAATTCCCCATACGGAGAGCCAAATGACATTACAGCAACTCATGTCCGACCATCGCGTCGTCATCCTCGATGGTGCGTTAGCGACCGAACTCGAACGCCATGGTGCTGATTTGCAACACACGCTATGGTCAGCTCGATATTTACTGACTGAACCAGAACGCATCGAACGCGTGCATCGTGATTACCTTGCTGCGGGCGCACATATTCTCATAACCGCCAGCTACCAGGCAACCATCCCTGGGTACCTGAACCACGGCTACTCGACGCAACAGGCACATGCAGCAATACGTGCATCCGTAGTACTCGCACAGACTGCCTGTCGTGCGTGGCATGACGCCAACCCAGAGGTTCAGTCACGCCGGTTGGTGGCCGGCTCTGTCGGACCCTATGGTGCGTATACCGCCGACGGCGGCGAATACCGTGGCAACTATGGACTTTCCAGCGAGCAGTTGATTGCCTTTCATCTGCCACGGATTCAGACACTCGCTGCAGCCGGTGTCGACTTCATTGCATGCGAGACCATCCCCGACCTCCTCGAGGCCGAAGCGCTGGCACAGTGCGTCGCAACAATCCCCGGCCTTACCTGTTGGATTGCAATGAGTTGCCGCGACGGTGGGCATTGCAACGCTGGCCAATCAATCGAAAGCATTGCTCAGCGCTTGCAAACCTATGATTGTGTGCAGGCCGTCGGTGTGAATTGTACGGACCCTCGGTTTGTCAGCGACATCGTGCGTCGCTTTGCCCTGCACACCGATAAACCCATCGTTGCATATCCGAATTCGGGCGAGGCGTACGATGCAGTCTCCAAGACCTGGTCAGGCACTGTTTCGTGCATTGACTACGTGGATGCCGCCCGTACATGGGTCGATGCCGGTGCCCGTATCGTCGGCGGGTGCTGCCGCACAACACCCGAGCACATTGCAGGACTGGCAACGTTCTATCTCCCCACGGAATAGTACGTTCGTTGGTTGGATTTACTCCACAAAAAACACGCCCCCGCTCATGGCGGGGGCGTGTTGCTCGTCGCTTAGCGGAAGGGAGGCGACGCGAGCACCCCACCACCGCCGAGATTCCATGCTTTGTTGGGACCACGGTCGATGTTGAATGTCGTGTCGGGACCGAGGTTGTCGTTGTATATATCGCCATAATTGCCCACCTGCGCAATAATCTGGTACGCAAAATCAGGCGAAAGGCCAAACTGACTTCCAATTTTGCCCTCTACGCCGAGCAAGCGGAGCACACGTGGGTCGGTACTCGTCGCCAGCGCTTCATCAACGTTGCTCCGGTCGATCCGCAGTTCTTCGGCATACATGGTCGCGTAGACGCTCCAGCTGACGATGTCATACCACTGATCATCCCCTTCGGCTACGACGGGGCCGAGCGGCTCGCGTGAGATGCGGTCGCCCAGCACC
>CANHPK010000362.1 GCA_947462525.1 Roseiflexaceae bacterium
AGTCGAATGCAAAGGGAGACTTCTGGCCGAACCATCCCCAGATTGGCGAGACGACGCTGTCCTGCAACCGTGCGTTCACATAGATGAATGCAGGAGCACCGGGGCCGCCATTAAGGAACTTGTAGCAACAACCGATAGCGAAATCGACATCCCAGGCATCGAGTTGCATCGGTACCGCACCGGCCGAATGACTCAGGTCCCAGATGACCAGCGCACCACGCGCATGGGCTGCCGCGGTGATTCGTTGCATGTCATAGATGTACCCGCTTTTGAATGTGACATGCGACAACAGAACGACCGCTGTATCTGTGGTGATTGCAGCTTCGACATCCGCGAGATCTACCGTGAGTTCAGCGTCGTGTGACGGAACCAACGACAGAGTATGCACATTCCCGTATTGTGCGATCGCACCTTGGATAACATACAAATCCGACGGAAAGTTGAGCGCGTCACTGACAATTGCGTGTCG
Organism: Roseiflexaceae bacterium; assembly: GCA_947462525.1. Lineage (GTDB taxonomy): Bacteria > Chloroflexota > Chloroflexia > Chloroflexales > Roseiflexaceae > UBA965. The sequence continues at coordinate 470 of CANHPK010000362.1, forward strand.
ACCGGGGCGCGCTGCCAACGCAGCCATAACTGCTTTGTACAGATTGACCGAGGTCGAGTCACACGCGATGACTTGGCCAGCGGCTGCTCCCAAGAGTGCGCCAATCTTGTCACCGACTCGCTGTGGTGCTTCGTACCAGCCTCGGCCCCAGCCGCGGATAAGCCCGTCACCCCATTCAGCATTGATGACATGCTGCAAATGGTTGATGGTCTGCTTTGGCAGGCGCCCCAGCGAGTTCCCATCGAAGTACACAACCGTTGGATCGGTGATGACGAACTGCTCACGCAGGGGCGCTAATGGGTCCGTTCGGTCGGCGGCAATGGCACCAGCGCGACCGGCAGACACAAGGGGTGGCTTAGCCTGCATTGTACGCCTCCTCGAGCATTGCAACGGTTTCGTTCCAACCAACGCAGGCGTCGGTCACCGACACACCGTAGGTCAACGCCGACAAATCACTGCCGATCGACTGCTTCCCCTCTGACAGGTTGCTTTCGACCATCATGCCGATCATCTGGGTGTTCCCAGCTGCACGCATGGCCAGACCGGCTTGCCACACCGCTCGTTGTTTGGTGTAATCGGAGCCTGAATTTGCGTGCGAGCAATCGATCATCACCGCAGGCGCAAGTTTGGATCCACGCATGACATCGAGCGTTTTGGTAACACTCTGTTCGTCATAATTGGGTCCAAGCCGACTGCCGCGCAGAATGACAAACCCGTCGGCATTACCTGCGGTCTTGACGACTGCCCCTTGGCCATCTTGGGTTATCCCCAAGAAGCTATGTGGTGCAGCAGCCGAGATACACGCGTGCACTGCGACATCGACGCTTCCGTCCGTGCCGTTTTTGAACCCTACCGGCATCGACAAGCCACTTGCAAGCGCCCGGTGCATCTGCGACTCGGTGGTTCGTGCACCAATTGCAGCCAACACAACCAGGTCAGAGGTGTACTGTGCACTAATTGGATCAAGCATTTCGGTGGCGGTGGGGAGCCCGAGAGCCGTTACTTCACCCAAGATGTCGCGTGCGACTTCCAACCCGGCTGCCATGTCAAACGACCCGTCGAGGTGTGGGTCATTGATGAGCCCGCGCCAGCCAACGGTCGTGCGTGGTTTCTCGAGGTAGACACGCATCACCACAACCAGACGATCGCGCATCCGAGCGGCGACGTCGGCGAGCTTTGTCGCATACTCACGAGTAGCTGCGATGTCGTGGATAGAACAAGGTCCTACAACAACAAGCAACCGTTTATCTTCCCCATTGACAATGCGTCGTATCGCTTGTCGGGATTCGTAGACCGTCGTCATCATCCCAGGGGTCAGTGCGTACTTTTCTTTGAGGGCCCGCGGCGACGGCATTGTGTTCATTTCGCGCACGCGGACATCATCTACCAAACTCATCGGTCCCTCCTACGCCAATGCCGGTTGCGGCATTCGGATGCGATATACCAATAACGCGGACAAGAGCACCATGACGCCACCAGCTGCGAATATATAGAATTCATCGACACGTGCTGCCATCAAAATCGGCGTCAGCAATGGTATTGCTATTCCACGAATTCCAGCAACGACATGTAACGCAGAAAAATAGATTTCAAGCTTTGAGCGATCAGCGAGGGCAATTGCCGCATTCGTAAAGCCGAGATCGAAGCCACCAAAGACCAAGCCTTGGCAGATAAATGCAGGCACGAGCCACCAAAATGACGTCGCCACCATAAATGAAAGGGGCATCAACGCTGCACACAGAATGCTTATCATGAGGACAAATAATGGGCCTTTTTTGTCAATCAACCCACCCCAGACGAAGTTCCCCAGCAACCACGTCACAGACTGGAGTGTCCCCAGGTACCCGACTTCGGTATAGCTCAATTGCAGGCGTGACACTTGCACAATGGCATACAGCGGTGCGCCGATCAGCGTGCCGCATCCAAAAATCGTGTTGAGAATCAAAAAGATCACAAACGGGCGATTCCTGCTCAGTTCCGCAAGGATTTGACCGAGCGTCGGGCGAATGTGCTTTTCTTCGCGTACTGCCGGCGCGTCGTTGCCGATGAGTTTGCCAAACATGTAATTCGCGATGAGTCCAGCGACCGCAATCGACGGCAAGATAATGGCATATCCGAAGGTGTCTAACAACCACCCTGCGATGGGTGTCATGGTCAAGATGGCAGCGGTCATGCCGATGCGCACAAACCCCATGATACGCCCACGCAAATTGTCTGGGTAGAGACGTTCGAGCAAGCGCACATACCCCGGTGCAGGTACGAGCTCACAAATCCAGAAAATACCCACCAGCACCATGAACGCATTGACGTTGGTACCGACAAACGGCACCAACAGCAAGGTCCCACGGCCAATGTACCAAAAGATTTGCGACACCTTGATGATGCGATAGCGTTGAAAGAGCGCTGCCGAAAACGGAGTGAAAATCAAACCGAGTGACTGAAAGACCACGTAGACCGATAGTTGGTCACCACTTGCACCCATATTCCGCAAGATAACAGGAAAAAAGCCGATCGTCGTGGCCCAAAACAGGCCAAACAACATCGACGCGACGGTTTCGACCCAGACGTTGTGGCGTAATTCTGCAGACATCGGGCCGAGCATACGATGCTCGACCCGATGCAAC
>CANHPK010000363.1 GCA_947462525.1 Roseiflexaceae bacterium
ATCTCGGCCGGTGCGCGCGTCGCACCCGGGGTCTTTTTGCCGGCGCTGACGACCGAGTTCGGCTGGACACGGAGCTCCATCAGCCTGGCGGTCTCGATCGGGTTACTCCTGTATGGATTGTCTGGGCCGTTCATCGGCACGCTCATCGACCGCGTCGGCACACGCTACACGGCGATTATTGGGTTGATCGCCATTGGGGCGAGTGCCGTCGCCGGGACCCTCATCACCGACGAATTGGGCTTTGCATTGACCTGGGGCGCCCTCAGCGGTATCGGCACCGGAATTGTCGGCGGCGTCCTCGGTGCAGCCGTCGCGACGCGCTGGTTCGTCGCCAAACGCGGCCTCGTGCAAGGGTTGTTCGGTGCCGCGACGAGTGCTGGTCAGCTGTTGTTCATCCCGTTGCTCGCCTTGGTGACCGAGTCGCTGGGCTGGCGCACTGCATCGGTTGTCGTCGCTGCGACAGCGGCAGTCGTGATGATCCCCGTGCTGGCCTTTGTGCGTACCGACCCGGCGGATGTCGGGATGGTCGCATTGGGCGCGACACCCGACACCAAGCCCACGCCGCGCGTCAGCGAGCCAGGTGTGATGCGCAAGGCGTTGGGCAACCGCGACTTCTGGCTGTTGGCCACGACGTTCTTTATCTGTGGGGCCACCTCCAACGGCCTGATCGGCACCCACTTGATGGCGCACGCGGTCGAACACGGCTTTACGGTGACCGTCGCTGCCAGTGCATTGGCGTTGATGGGTGTGATGAACTTCGTCGGCACCCTCGGGTCGGGCATACTGACCGATCGCTACAATCCGCGCCGCCTGCTGAGCATCTACTATGCGTTCCGTGGTCTGTCGCTGTTCATCTTGCCGTTCGTCCACGATCCCATCGGGTTGTCGGTGTTTGCCATTTTGTTTGGTCTCGACTATATCGCCACCGTGCCGCCCACGGTTGCCTTGACCAACGAGATCTTTGGCGCACGCAATGTCCCGGTCGTCTACGGCTGGATTTTCTGTGCACACCAATTCGGCGCAGCAGCCGCATCCTGGCTGGGCGGCGTGGCACACGATGCCCGCGGTGATTACCTGCTGGCGTTCGTGTTGGCCGGGGTCACTGCGGTCATTGGCAGCAGTTTGGCCGTCCAAATCCGCAAACCGCAGCCTCATACCGTCGCCGCGGCTGCCTGAGGATGTGTTCTATCGAGCGGGGTTTAGTGCAATAAACCCCGCATGTTGATTCAGTCTACGGGCGAGGTATACCTCGCCCCTGATGATGCACTGTATACCCTTCACTTTCAATCCCACCTATAATATCCAAAACCACACAGAATCGAGCATCATATGACTATCATTGCGCCGCACCTCTTTGACGAGGCACACCAGCGTATCGCGCCATACATCCGGCACACCCCCATGCTACCGGCGCCGCGGTTACGTGGCGACCTCCATCCAAACCTCCAGCTCAAGCTCGAAAACACGCAGGTCACCGGTTCGTTCAAAGTGCGCGGCGCCTTCAACACATTGCTCCAGATGACTGCTGCAGAGCGCGCCCGCGGCGTCTGTTCGGCCTCGGGCGGCAACCACGGGGTTGCCCTTGCATACGCCGCATGGCGCTTGGGCTGCCCGGCGACGATATATTTGCCGGCCCGCGCCACTGCCGACCGCGTCGCCCGTGTCGAAGCCTGGGGTGCGACCGTGGTGCGCCACGGAGACGTCTGGGACGACGCCCACGTCGCCGCCATGGCCTTCGCCGCAGCCCAAGGAATCCCATACATCCATTCGTTCGAGGCAATCCAGACGATTATCGGCCAAGGTACCATGGCGGTCGAGCTCTGCGCCGATGTACCCGATGCAGACCTATACATCATCGCTATCGGCGGCGGCGGACTCATCGCGGGTGTCGCCACCGCCATCAAACAACGCAACCCCGGCGCCACCATCATCGGTGTCGAGCCGACCGGCGCGCCCAGCATGAGCGTCAGTGTCGCGGCCGGTCATGTGACTACCCTGCCGGGCGTTACCACATTCGCCGACACCCTATCGCCGCGGGCCGTCAGCGACACGACTTTGGCCCTCACACGCGCCGCCGTCGACCACATTGTGCTCGTTACCGATACGCAAATGCTGACTGCTATGCGCTGGCTGTGGACCGAGTCCAACCAACTGGTCGAACCGTCGGGCGCCGCCAGCATTGCCGCAATCCAGTGCGGCGCCATCGATATCAAGCGCTACACCACGCCCGTTGCCATTATCTGTGGCGGCAATGCCGCAGCCGAACCCGTGTTCCAGGCCTATCACCAAAACGCAAAGGACTAATCCCCATGATCGAGCAGTTCCATGCCAATATCGACAGTATGTCCCACGCGATTCCGATGCTTCGCACGCTTGTGTGCCCGCTCAGCGACGCGCAAATTCGCCGCAAACCCGCACCGACCGAATGGTCTGTTGTCGAAATCGTCGGCCACCTCATCGACACCGAGCAGCTGCTGCGCTACCGCATTGTGCGCATGACGACGATTGACCACCCCGCCATCATTAACTACGACCAAGACGCAGCTGTTGTTCGCCATGGCTATCAGCAGGCAAATCTCACCGTGCTGTTGCGCACCCTCGCCGCCGAACGCGAGACGACATTGCAGACCTTCAAAGGATTCACGGCGACCCAACTTGCACGCACGGGTTGGCATCTCGAATACGGCCTGTGGGTCGTTGCCGATGTCATTAGCTACCTCGCCAAACACGACTCGATGCACGACCAGCAAATCCGCAACGCCATCAGACAACCGTAGTCCAGTCAGACGAACCACAAGATGCGCGTGAATGAGAATAATTTTATTTATTCAACAATAAGTTTTATTGTGTATATTTTTGTGTATAATTCTTCCAGTTTGGTACAGGCTAAGGTGGTCATCTGGTGATGGTACATTCCATCAGATGACCAATCGAGGGCGATATGAGCAACGTCGTACTCCGTTCTATAGAGCGTATGCAAGGATTCCCTGCACACCTCAACACGCTCATCACCATGCTGGATGCTACGTGGATCCGTCTGCGGCCACATCCAAATGCATGGTCGATTGTCGAGATCATCGGGCACCTCG
>CANHPK010000364.1 GCA_947462525.1 Roseiflexaceae bacterium
GCCTTCGACCTGCTCCGTGGGCTCTTGCCTATGGCGACCCGTACCAATGTTGGGATGTACGGCAACGGCCGTGCATTTGAGTACCTGATGACCCGCGCCGGTTCGCATGAGTTAGCCGAACTGCGGGAGCTGCAAACCGCACTCGCAGATGCCTTGGGTGCGCTGATTCCATCGTTTGTGAAGCGTGCAAGTTCGCCGCGTGGAGCGGCGCTGCGTGCGTACCTCGCAGATATTCGTCAAGCAGGCAAATCCGCAGCGGCAACCCTGCAGGGAATGGATACGCCACAAGAACCAGGTGTGACATTGGTTCATGCACAGCCAGACGCACTCCAGCGCGTGGTCACGGCAATCCTCTACCCCCATGCAGATACAGACTATCAATCAGTCGCTGCACATGTGGCCACACTGACCACGAGCCAGCTTGCAAGCATCGTCAAAGCGGCCTGCGGTGAGCGTGCAGTACGCTTTCACAAGCCGGGTCGGGCGTTCGAAGAAGCACAGTACACGTTCGACATTGTGGCTGACATCGGCGCGTACCGCGACCTCCAACGCCACCGGATGCTGACCCAAGAGCGGCAACCGTACGGCGTCGAACTGGGGTACACCGTGCCGCCCGAACTCGTGGCTGCGGGACTCGATGCCCCGTTCCGCGCTGCCATCGAGGCGGCAATCGCCGTCACCCGCCAAATCCGCAGAGATCTCCCCGATGCAAGTCAATATGCGGTCCCCATGGCGTGTCATATGCGCTGGCGGATTTCGCTCAATCTGCGCGAAGCGTTCCACCTGTGTGAGCTCCGGTCGACGCCCCAAGGGCACCCTTCGTACCGCCGTGTCGCCCAAGACATCTATCGTTTGTTGCGTGATGTCCACCCCGAACTCACCGCTGCGATGCACTTTGTCGACCTCAAAGAATATGCACTCGAGCGACTCGACGCAGAAAAAAAGCTGGATCAAAAACGCGCAGCCCGCCAATAAAAAAACACCCCCTGCATCGGTCACCACCAACCGATGCAGGGGGCAGCGTGATTATGCCTCGTCGGTCTCGTCGACCGATTCGTCCGTTTCGACCGGGCTCAAGACGACACAATCATTGGCACGAACCACCGTACGGTATTTCTTTTGGCCGGTCTGCTTGTCTTCCCACGACTGCGTCAGTAAGCTCCCACGGACCAGTACGCGGCTCCCGCGGCTCAGGTTTTTGGCGCAGCGCTCAGCCAAGCGGTCCCATGCCTCGACCGTCATCCACTCCGACTCGTAGCCGTAGCCGGTCGAAGCGTTGCCCGTGCGGCGCTTTGTGGCCACATTGAAGCTACACACTTTGCTTTTTTGGCCGATGGTCTTGAGCTCGGTGTCGTTCCCCAACCAGCCAATCAACTCCACACTATTGAGTGTCCCTGCGATGCTGCGCATATGCGCCTCCTTTGTGTCGTTCATACCCTACTGCATGAACGTTCACTAGTACTACCGTCGCAGCAACCCAAAAAGGTACGCAGGATGTGTACGCAGCGTACGACGACATACTTGAACTCTATATCGGCATTTGTTCGAGGTCTACAGCCGCACCCGAAAATGCCGCAGCAGCAGGACTCGCATAAAACAGAACTGCCGCTGCGATATCGGTCGGGCGCAACAGGACACCGGTCGGTCGTGTTTTGCCGGCTGCCACATGCCAATCCGAGCGTCCTTGGAGCTGTTGTTGGAGCCGATCCTCGCCGTCCGTATGCGTCCACCCAATATTGAGGCAATGGAATCGGATATGCTCGTGTCGATGCGCCGCGGCAAGATTACGGGTCAGGGTCATCAACGCACCTTTGCTGGTGGCATACGCGAGCAAATCGGGTGCACCCACGTATGCATTGAGCGAGCCAATGTTGACGATGACCGCTCCCGTAGGATTGGTTCGTAGAAACGGGAGTGCATGGCGCACAATCAAGAGCGGGGCACGCACATTGAGCGCCATCATGCCATCAAAAAAGGCTGCATCCGTCTGTTCGATGCGTCCACGAGCAACCGAGGCTGCGTTATTCACAATCACATCGATATGCCCGCACCGGGCCAACGCGGCATCGACAAAGGCAGTACAGCTCTGCGGTTCACGCAAATCGACATCGACATACGTGGTGCGCTCTGGGGCATAGGCGCACAACGCGTTGGCACCTTCTGCTTCGAGCCCACAAAAGACGACGTGCGCACCCTCGTCCAGAAACTGGCGTGCAGTTGCCGCCCCGATGCCACTCGTCGCACCACTCACCAAGACAACTTGCTGTTCAAATCGTCGTTGCATGCGGTCCTCCTCGACTGATGCATGGAATTCTCATACCCCGCCAAACGCAATCTCGGTATACTACTGGTAACGGAAAGGGAATACACCATGGAACTATCAATCAACGGGACGCGTATAACCATCGCAGACAACGGCGATTCGCGCCCACTGGTCATCGTGCTCCGCGACGAACTCAACATGACGGGCACCAAATTCGGTTGCGGTGCAGGCATTTGTGGCGCATGTACCGTCCACGTCGATGGGGTCGCCACCCGCGCCTGCCAGACACCCGTCAATCAACTCGTTGGCAAACAGATTACCACTATCGAAGGATTGACGCTTGCTGATGGCATGCCACATCCCCTGCAACAAGCATTCATCGATCACCAAGTGCCACAATGTGGCTGGTGCATGAGTGGCCAGATCATGACCGCAGCGGCACTCCTCAATACCAATGCCAACCCGACCCGTGATGACATCGTCACGGCAATGGACAGCAACTACTGTCGCTGCGGCACCTACCATCGCATCCGCAATGCAGTTGCCCACGCAGCTTCGTTGAAAAACGGAGGCACAGAATGACGAAACCCGCACTTCGTTGGAAGCTCAGTCGCCGCGGGCTCCTCATCGGCGTCGGTACGACCGTCGCTGTCGTGGCTGTCGGCTGGGTGGCAGGCAAAGATACGCTCCGGCGCGCCATTTCGAATGCCGCCGAAGGCACCGAAAAGCCCGTCAGCCGTGGTGCGCCCAGCGCAACTCCTACCCAATGGCTGAGCTTTAGTGCTGACAACATACTGACCGTCCATGTCCAAAAA
>CANHPK010000365.1 GCA_947462525.1 Roseiflexaceae bacterium
CGCACCAGCGTTGTTTTGCCGCTGCCGTTGACGCCCATCAGTGCGACGCGTTGTTGGCGGCGGAGCACCAGTTCGGGGATGCTGATGAGCGTGACGTGTTGGTTGTTGGGCAGGATGTAGCCGATATCCATGCGTTCAAAGACCATCACTTGATCGCCACCGCGCTGGCTGGCTTGCATGGCGAGGGTCAGTTTGCGTTGTTCTTCGGGGCGTGACATCACCGATTCGACCTTGCCACTGCCGCCTTGCCAACCTTCCTTCATCCGTTCGAGGCGGCGTTCACGACCGCGTGCTTGGGTCGACAGGGTGCTGTTTTTGTAGCGCCGGATGAACGATTCGAGGCGGGCTATTTCTTCTTGTTGGGCCTGATACTGCTTCCACATCAACTCCATTTTTTCGGCTTTGAGTTGCTGGAACTTCATGTATCCGCCGGGATAATCGCCGTCGAGTCGGCCAAAGGCAATCTCGAGCGTCCGATTGGTCACCCGGTCGAGGAAGTAGCGATCGTGCGAGACGACAATCAGGGTACCGTCCCAGCTTTTGAGGAACTTCTCGAGCCACTCGAGTGCAGCCAGGTCGAGGTGGTTGGTCGGCTCGTCGAGGAGCAAGATGTCGGGGCTCGACAGGAGGATGGCAGCCAGGGCTGCGCGGGTCTTCATCCCACCCGAAAATTGCGATAACCGTTGTGGGCCGTGGTAGTCAGGGTCGAAGCCCAAACCCGTCAGTACCCGTTCGATGGTGCGTTCGATGTCGTAGCCACCCGCATGTTCGAAGCGCGACAACAGTTCCCCGTAGCGGTCCATCCGATCGGCCCAATCGGGATGATCGGTGTCTGCGATGTCGTGCTCGAGGGTGGTGATTTCGCTCTGCATCGTATGCAAGGCGACGAGTGCTTCGTCGAGCAGACCACGGAGCGTTTGGGCATCATCGAAGCGGGCCTCTTGGGCCAAATACGACATGCGGATGCTGCGGGCAGTCGAAATCGACCCCGAACTCGCGGCTTCTTGGTTGGCAATGATGCGCAACAGCGTACTCTTGCCAGCGCCGTTGACGCCGACAATGGCCACCCGTTCGCCGCGTGCGACATTGAAGCTGATACCCGAAAAAATATTGGCCGCGCCGAAGAACTTACCGACGTTGTGTACCGTGAGAATCGACATCGCTCCGTCCAAACTTGTCTATTGTGGCAGTGAATGTTCTGTAGGGGGTACGGGCAGGCTGCTCCGTGCAATGCTCATGCCGAGCAAACTGCCAATCAGCGAAAACACCAGTGATAACAAACCCGAGACAACCCCAAAGGCGGCAGTCCCCCAGATGGCAAATGACAATCCGCGGCGCAATGACGGGATATCGAGGTCAATGTCGGGCTGGATGTCTCTCATTTGGGACAAAATCTGACGCAGTGCGGCATCGTCGACCATCGTGCTGAACAATCCACCGACGAGCACCCAAAAAAAGATGCTCCCGAGCAGTGCACCGATGCCGGCGACCACACCCGCGGTAACGGCTTGGCCGGTTATCTCGTCGCGGTCGGGGTGCCACTTGGCAGCAAAGAACCCGGCAGGCATCGCCATCAACAAGGCTGCAATGGGCACCACACAGCATCCGATAAGCCCAGCAGGATTGCCTGCTAAGAGAAATACGGGGACAAATCCCAATATCGTGGCACATATCATAATGACGAGTTGAGGGAGAAAAAAGACCAGTCCGGCTTTGGTTCCTGCACTCATACAGTCCTCCCTGTTGCACAATCCTTCTCATTATACCCGACACGCCACAATATGGGATAATGATGCATTCTGATGCGCATTCCTGTCTGTTTTGGGCATGCGTGGTAGAATACGAAAAAACCGCGGAGTTGCCCACGTGACAGTACCTACACGTATCCATACAGCGACCATCGTGCTCTGCATGCTCTGTATTGGGGCAGTGGCATGCCTCACCCTGATTTTTGGGACGGCACCACGCTCGGTCGACATACCCGTCACAGACGAAGCGCTGGTCAGTGGGGTCTGGGGCAACGACGGCTCAGGCGTGTGGAGCAACGGTCAGAGCATCATCGCTGTCGATCGGTTGCCATGGACGCCCTGGAGCGTCATAGCATTCGATTGGTTGCGGCCACCCGGCGACCCGTTGACGGTCACCCTCAGGAGTGGCCCGCTGAATGTCGTCGCCACTCCTGACCTGAGTGCACGGCGTGTGCAGATATTGTTGCCTCAGCCACAGCAACGCAGTGGGTTCCAGTTGACCAGCGCGACGCGGCGTGTCGAGGGTGATCGGCGTGATCTGGGCGTGTTGTTTGATCGTGTGGTCCTCCAGCGCATGCACATCCCCACTGGGGCGTTTGTCATCATGCTCCTCGGCTATGCGTTGCCGGTGTTGGGGGCTGCAGTCTGGTTGTGGCGTGGCCAATGGTTTGGGGCGGCAGTCTATGCAGCCTATGCAGTGCTCTATCTGACCTTGCTCTGGCAAGAGGTACAGACAGGGTTTGCCTACCCATCGTTGTTGCTTGTCTCGCCGTGGCGCGAGCTGTTGAGTCTGTTTTTTGTGGTCATGGGTGTGCGCCGCCCGTATGCAGGCGAGGTTGTCATCCCCCGTGGCGGGCGGCGCTTCGGGTTAGATTTTGCGCGCGGGACTGCGCTGCTCATCGTCTTGGTGGCGCACTTTATCCCATTGATGTTGCCCGAGTGGAGCCAAAACCGCGACATTTTTCGCTGGTTCTTGATTACCGGGGCGATGGCTGTCGATACGTTTTTTACGCTGAGTGGGTATCTGATAGGGGCGATTCTGTTGCGTAGCCTGCCGCGCTTTGGCCAGCCGACCATGTTGCGTTGGTATTTGGCGCGGCGCTGGTTCCGGACATTGCCGGCGGCGTATATTTCGATGGTCGTGGTGTGGCTCATTGCTGCCCCCAAAAGCCTGAGCGATTATCTGTGGAGTCTGTTTTTTCTCGGGACGATGAATCCCGCCCGTGTATCCGAGGAGTTCGGCTTCTGGTGGAGCTTGGGCACCGAAGAATTGTTCTATCTCCTGTTCCCATTGTTGCTGTACGTCA
>CANHPK010000366.1 GCA_947462525.1 Roseiflexaceae bacterium
CATTTTGGTGCTGCACGGTACCGGTGGGGACGAAAACGATTTGCTGCCGCTCGCGCAGCACATCGCCCCAGGGTGCGGGTACATAAGCCCGCGCGGCAATGTCAGCGAACGCGGGATGCCACGGTTCTTCCGGCGCTTCGCCGAAGGGGTGTTCGACCTCGCAGATGTCCAAGTACGCGCGGCGCAATTAGCGTCGTTTGTGGCGAGTGCTGCCACGGAGTACGGATTTGCCGCTGACAACGTGTATGCACTCGGCTATTCCAACGGTGCCAACATCGCCAACGCAGTGCTCTTGACCCAGCCGCGCACATTGCGCGGTGGCATGTTGTTGCGCAGTCAACTGACCTATGTGCCGGATGTCGTTCCGTCGTTGGCAGGCAAAGCGGTGTTGCTCAGCGCGGCCAATCACGACCAACTCATCAGCACCGCAGAAAGCACACGCCTCTACGAGACGCTCCAGGGTGCCGGTGCCCAAGTCAGCATCGCCTGGCAAGACGCGCAGCACGGACTCATCAAGAGTGATGTCGAGATGTGTGCGAGCTGGTGGAATGCGCTGATTGCGTAATCTTTGACTCCGGTTGAGATCAAAGTGCAACCAACAACACAAAATACTTCCCAAAAACTCTCACGGGCAGACCGGGAGAGTTTTTGGACTATACAGCGCATGCTATTTCGATAGCTTCTAGGCTGGACGGGGCGGATGCTCTGCCCGCCATGTATGAATGAACGAGCCGATCGTCACTCGATTACTGCGATTGGGTTTCATACAAAACATCGATTACCCACTGCATGTTCGGGTGTTCAACGAGGAAAGCGAGCGAATCTACATATGTCTGTGGATTGCTTGCGATCGCGCGTTGAACAGGCTGCGGGAGTGATAGCAATAACGTAACCGTTCCAAAATCGTTTTGGAGAATGTCGTGTACTTTCTCATCGTCGTACAACTTCTGCATCACAGCGACAAACTCATCGCCAATAATACCTCGCTCTGATTCTCGAACTTCCGTCGATTGGCCTAAGAATGAATGTATCCACATGCCATGCACGACAGGATACAGTGCGACATACCGCATAATCTCTTTACTTTCGCCTCGATGTGCAACATCGGTCAAGATGCTCCCGAGCGTTTTTTGACATTCGTAGAGTGGCTCCCCTTCGAACGTCTCGCAGGTAGCGATGACGTCGGGAAGAAGCTCATTAATGATGGGGTCTTCGCCGGTACCATGGTTCCAGAGATACACAAACAATTCGTTCGTCTCACGGTCGTTTTTCGTGAGCATCTCAATGATGTCTGCGTAGTCCTTACAGTAGGTGAGGGGACAAAGTTCTCGGGTTTTCGTTTCATCGTCAAAACGTAACAAGTAGCGTCTCGCAGCTTGTGCTGCATTCACGAGGTAGTAAATATTCGCCGATTGACTGTAAACGTGCTGGAGAATACCTGCATTTTCTTTTTCTGCCTCAACGAGCAATTGATTGACGATCTCAGAATCACCGGTACGGTAACTGCTTTGAAAAGCAGCAGGATGCGCTAAAATATGTGAAACCGCACGAGGATTCTGTGAAATTACCCCCCCAATAAATCCAAACAGGAGCACGAAGATTGCACCAATTAGCCATTACTTTGTCATAGTCGTGATTCCTATTCAACATTCATGCGCATATCGTGCTGATTCCCATCGCATTCAATGCACATTTTTCCGTTAAGCGAGTGCTTCAACACCGCTGGAATTCACAATAGCAATATATAAGTGCACAAATGTGCACAAAAATCGGGATACACATGGTTATTTGGGCACTTTTCAGATGAATCTATCTCCATACCGCAGACAGGTGCTGGTCTGTACTGATTGAGGGCAGATGTTGTTGGTGATTCATGCTGATGGCTCTGGGGAACCTCATTGGGCGCAATACAATTCAGCAAAAAGTCATGTGGGTTGAGGGATCATCGTGCTCAGAGACGCATACCACATGCCTAGAATCCATTCATGTCTGTGCGTCATGGGTAAGAAAACATAACGACCGATGCAACAAGGCGTCACATCGGTCGTCATTCATCGTTGCAACGATACACTACCCTTGTGCAACCCACACCACATCCGGCTGCAACCAGCCCGGCGCGTAGCGCGCATTGGCCAATGACAACGGCAAGACCTCGGCCGCCAGCGTAATCCCGATGGCGTCGCGGAGATAGTCACGGCGCGCCTGAATGACCTTCCATAGCTCGGGGTCATGGGCCGCAATAGCTGCGCGGAGCGGTGCGTCGGCGATAGCAATGGTATCTTCGCAATTGAGTGCGGTACCTGACGGAGTTTGGCTCGGGATGATGTCGCACTGGATGAGCATGCCGGAGCGGATAGGATCGGCCGAACCCGGCCGTATCGGGGTGTGACACCACTCATCGACGCTCCCGAGGTGCCCAGGGTTGAGGGCAGGGGTATACGGAGCGCCTGCGAGGCTCTGCATGACGATGGCATGGATATCGCCACCGCTGATGCCTATCTGCATCGCCTCGTACCATGCTTTTTGTGTCTGCATATACGGCACGACGTAGGTTTCGAAGTATGCGGCATCGACGGTCGCATCCAATACCCCGGCGCGACAGCACAACCCACCACGAAAACCGACAGCAGTTGTGACTGCATCACGCGTCTGCAAAACGCGCGTGCTTGGTGAACGCAACCCAATAACGTGCGTCTGGCTGCCCGACATCATCATGTGACACGACATCGGATCGCCTTCGTACTGCATCAATGACGCAGCCTGATGTTCGCTCATGCCGGCACGTGCACCGCGCACGATACGATCGACCGACAACGCTGCGCGCTGGGCACCCCAGGCAAACGCGGCTATTTGTGCTGCGTCGTTATTGCTGCGCAAGCCGTGCGTCGGATGCGTCATGCAGTATGTCACGTCGCGGATTGCAACATCACCGGCGCACGCCGCGCGGATGGCACTCAAGAGCATGGCGGGCACGTACGCGGGTTCGGTATCGTCTTGTTCGACCGGCTCGAGGTACTTCCAGCCGACGACACCAACGCGGTGTCCCGCGGAC
>CANHPK010000367.1 GCA_947462525.1 Roseiflexaceae bacterium
AACGCATCGGCAGTGGTCTGGTTGCCGCAATGCGCGAGCAGGATGGCGCCGTTCCGCTTACTTTCGGAGAGCGTATTGGTCAGGCGATCGATGATAAAGTCTGCTGTTTTGACTTCGCCGAAGGCATCGAGGCTATCGAGCGTCCAAAAAATCGGCAAATACCCACGTGCGATGACCGCCCGCAACACACGCTCGTCGTACGAACCATACGGTGGTCGCAAGTATGGCGCAGGACGTACCCCAGCAGCGGCATAGAGTGCATCCGACATGCCATCGAGCTCGACCCCGATTTGTTCATCGCTGATGAGGCGAAAGTCCGGGTGCGACACGCTGTGGTTGCCCACCTCGTGGCCGTCGGCGACGATGCGCCGAGTCAGCTCGGGATTTTTGACAATCCAATCACCCGACAAAAAGAACGTGATGTGTATATCACGGGCTGCCAGTGCATCGAGGATTGCGGTGGTTGGTGCAGCACTCGCGCCGGCATCGAGGGTCAATGCCACAGCCGCGCTCATGGTGCCGCGCTGCACAATGATGGACTGCGAGGTGATGGTGGCGCTGGCGCGGTCGGTTTGCGGGATGATTAATGGTTGTTGTGCATGCACGTCGCCGTCGAAGCGGTTATAGGAGCGGATCAGTGCGGCGTCGCTCCCCGCGCGGGCGGCGATGTCGGCCAGCGATTCACCGTCTTTGACGCGGTAGGCGATGTAGCCTTGTACGTCAGCGCTGACGGCGGTCGGTATCGGGGTAGGGGAAAAAACGGTGCTGGGTGTCGGCGTGGATGCGCGTGGGGATGCAGCGGCTGTCGGTGAAAAAGCCGTCGTCGCGCTCGGGCGCACAGGGCTTGCTGCTGCGGTCTGCGTCGTCACAACCGGTGACTGCGGGGTGGCTTGTTGCTCCATGGTCGCGGTTTGCGGAGTGCCATCAAGTACTTGGATGACACGTTGTGCTGCTGCATACAGCACCAAGAGCATACACACGACCAGGAGCAAAAAGAGCCACGGATATTTCATTACGGTGTGATCCGGAGGGACGAGGCAATCAAGTCGCGCAGGGTTTGTTCGTGGCCACTCGCGCTGAGTACCGCGGTCGGGATTACCAGGTAGCCCCACGGTGCATGGACGAGCAGGATGAAGCGTTTGTTTTCGATGAGTTTGGTGAACTTCTCCCAGCGATAGGTGGTACTGCGATCTGCCACAGTGACCACAATACCATTGGTATCAAACGCAATCGTGGTGGGGAGTGGTGGTTGACTAAGCCGCGTCACGCTCATCAGAATCAACGGTACCGGGTCAACAAAGAGCAGCAGTGCAATCAGATAGAGCAGCAGTTGACTCGACGTAAAGCCGATGCGATAGGCCTGATACAGGGTAAAGCTGAAAATGCCCAGTGCGACGATTTGGTAGACACGGTGTTTGAGCGTGCTCCCTTGATACAGGGTTGCGGCCGCGAGGCCGTCGCTCATCGAGTAGCGGCAGGTGATGGATGGTGGTGTGCTCATGGGATGTTGAGTTCCTGTCCTACGAGGAGTGCATCGGGATTCTGCAGGTACGGATTGACGGCCAGGATTTGTTTGACCGAGACCTTGAACTTGTCTGCGATAGACCCAAGTGAATCGCCTGCCTCAACAGCATAGACGCGTAGACCGACGGGTTCGGTGGGTGCTGGGATGAGTGTCGGTTCGACACCCGAACTGACCCTGGTTGGTTCGGGCGTGGTCTCGGCCTCGGGTTCGGCCGTCGGTTCGGGTGTGGTCGCGCCGGCGTCTATGGTATCGGTCAACACGGTCGTATCGGTGAGGGTCGTGGTGTCGGTGATGCCGACGCCCTCTTCGAGCGATACGGTCGGGGTGAGGACTGCTGTTTCGGCAGTTGGTTCGATAATCGGTTCGGGCGTAATGGTTACTTCGGGGATATCGGTGGGTACCTCGTCAATCATCGATTCGTCGTTGAGTGGCTCGGCCGATGTGTCGACGGGGCGGTTGACCGACGAAGCAACAGGCAAGAGCAGGGTCAGATTGGCGATGCGGAAGCTGCCGATATTGATGCTCGACAAGCTCAGGACCGCACTGACCACCAGCACGGCGACAATGGCACCGAACACCGCGGCCACGTTGGGCGGCAACACGGTGCGGAACATGCGCAGCACCAACGCCCCCAAAAACGGGAGAACGAGGGCAATCGCCAGCAGGATGGTGATGACGGTTTGTGACATGTGCGTGCTCCAGCCCCAATCTCAATGTTCGTTCAAGTGTACAACAGTTACCCCTTCGCCACCGCTTGCGCCGCCGCCGGTCATCGATTTGACCTGACGGTGTTGGTTGAGCTGGTCGCGGAGGGCTTGGCGCAGGGCACCCAGGCCTTTGCCATGGATGATGCGCACATAGGGCAATCCGGCCCGGTAGGCGTCGTCGATATAGCGGTCGACGCGTTCACAGGCATCCATCGCGCGCAAGCCACGGACGTCGATTTCGAGTGCGACCGAGGGCGTCGCCGGGATGGACGTCGGGCGCGGGGTATTGGCAGGCTCGGCTTTGGCTTTGCCGGGGCGGAGTTCACGCAGGGGCACGGTGAGGCGAAAACCGCCGACCTGCACCTCGGCGCTGTCGTCGCCTTCGTCGATCGATACGACGTCGCCGGTCAAGTTAATCGACGCCACAAAGACCGAATCGCCCACCTGGAGGGGACGCTTTTCTTCGACGATAGGCGCCGGTGTGGTCGGAGCCTGTGGTCGGCGCTGTTTTTCGATGCGCGCGGTAGCACTCTTTTGTAGGTCGGCGGTGCGCTGTTGGGCGTCTTCCATCCATTTTTTGGTGATGCTGACGTTCTGCACGTCGTCACGCAAACGGCGCAACTCGGCGCGGACCGCTTTGACTTCGTCGTCGATAGCGGCTGCCGCTGCCTGGCGCTCTTGTTCGAGCTGCGCCTCGAAATCGCGGCGTTGCTGTGCAAAGTCACGTTGGAGCTCGATGGCGGCTGCTTCGACGGCAGCAGCATCGGCCAGCATGGTGGCTGCTTCGCGCCGTTCCTTTTGGATGGCGGC
>CANHPK010000368.1 GCA_947462525.1 Roseiflexaceae bacterium
GTGTTGGGTCCGATGTTCTTTCAACATCGTCCCATCACGTACCTGATGCTCATTCTGGTCCCAGTGACGAGTTACATGTTGTTTCGCACGGCCTGGGGCTTACGCACCCGTGCCATTGGCGAGCACCCCCGTGCAGCAGACACCATGGGGGTCAATGTCAATCGCATGCGCTATATGAACGTCTGGATCTCGGGATTCTTAGCGGGGATAGCGGGGGCGTGGTTTTCGATCGAGGCGAGTTACAACTTCGATGACGTCATGACTAATGGTCGCGGGTTCATCGCCTTGGCAGCCATGATCTTCGGCAATTGGACACCGTTCGGTGCACTCGCAGGAGCATTGCTCTTCAGTGCCGCCGACGCATTACAAATCAAAATCCAAGGCTTTGATTTTGCACTCCCATCACAATTTGTGCAGATGTTGCCATACGTCATCACCGTGGTTGTCCTCGCCGGGGTCATCGGCCGAGCGCGTCCACCTGCGGCGTCCGGCAAAACCTACGAACCCTAAACCGAAACTGACGACGACACGCACGGGGCAACCTGTGCGTGTTTTTTGTTGCCAGCAATCGACAGAATAATGAATTTCTCATGAATTCCTGATAGTATGAAAAGAATTGTGTTCAAGAGGCAACGTGATGGGTAGTGAACTCATACTAATCCTGGTATTGTTGCTCGCCAACGGCGTTTTTTCGGGCACCGAACTGGCCATGGTGTCGGCACGCAGGGGGAGGCTGCAACTGAAGGCAGACGACGGTGTAACGGGAGCTGAAGTCGCGCTTGCCCTTCAAGACGACCCAAATCGCCTGTTGTCCACAGTCCAAATTGGTATCACCCTGATTAGCACCCTCACCGGCGTCTATGGCGGCGCAAGCATCGCAGACAAAATCACGCCCCTCCTCGAACCGGTACCGTACATCGGTGAATATGCAGGTATTGTTGCGCTGTCCGGGGTTGTCATCTTATTGACATACCTCTCTCTGGTCATCTCAGAGCTCGTTCCCAAACGACTCGCGATGATGCATGCCGAATCGATCGCCATCCGCATGGCAGCACCAATGAACATCGTCGCGGCTTTTTCGCGACCCTTGGTGTGGTTATTGACTGCTTCGACCGAACTCCTCCTGCGCCTGTTTGGCCAAAATGCCAATAACAGCGCTGCCGTGACCGAAGAAGACATCCGCCAGCTGGTCCGCGAAGGTGCCGAAGGAGGAGCGCTCGACGCGCATGAGCGTGAAATCTTCGAAAATGTCTTCAGCCTCGGTGATATGACTGTCCGTCAGGTCATGACGCCCCGGACCGATGTCTATAGCCTCGATGCCGACGCATCCATCGAATCAGTGGTCGATGATTTGCTCGAAAGCGGTTTTTCGCGCGCGCCGGTCTACGAAAAAGACCTCGATCATGTGGTCGGCGTCGTCCACGCGCGTGACATCTTGCGCCTGGTGCGGAGCAACGAGACACGCAATCTCGTGCGGTCTGCCATGCGTCCACCGTTGTTTGTCCCCGAACAGAGCCGGGCTGGTGACACCCTCGCGTTGTTCAAAAAGACCCAACAACATCTGGCGGTGGTGGTGGGTGAACTCGGTACCGTCGAAGGCATTATCACCCTCGAAGACGTACTCGAAGAAATCGTCGGCGACATCGCCGACGAGCATGATGATGCCGAATCCCCACATATCGTTCGTCGCGAAGACGGCACCTTCCTCATCGATGGCACCACTCCCATCGATGATGTCGTCGCGCGCACCCAATTGGTGGTGCACAGCAACGAAAACGCCCAATTTGACACCATCGCGGGCTACATCCTGAGTCTGCTTGGGCACATCCCCACTGCAGGCGAGCATGTTGTTGCGCACGGCTGGAAGCTCGAAGTCATCGACATGGACGGACTGCGCATCGACAAAGTGCTGCTCAGCGCCGTTTCATAAATCTTTTCGCCCCGGTTAGGCGTACCCCTTATAGCAGCGTTTTTTTGGTAGAACTAAGGTGAGATATATGCGGGTCATCATCGCAGGTGCAGGTCCAGCCGGGTTCGCAAGTGCACACTGGCTTTCGAAAATGGGCCATCAGGTCACATTGCTCGAAAAGCGTTCCGTTCCTGGCGGCAAGGTATCCGCATGGCAGGACCCCGATGGCGATTGGGTCGAAAGCGGCCTGCACGTGTTCTTCGGTGCGTATCATAATCTGCTCGGCTTCCTCGCTGAAGTCGGTCTCGAAGACAGCTTCGACTGGAAGCCCGCCGAAATGACATTTGCGCAGCCCGGCGGCGGATATGCGTCCATCGAATTTGTCCAAGGGTTGCCGGCACCACTGAACGGTCTTTTTGGTGTCGCCAAAAGTAAGCTCATGACGTTTTCCGAAAAACTCGCTATGGGTCGCGGCTTGATGAAGCCCATCTTTGGCTCCCAGGCATATATCGACGCACAGGCAGATATCACCTACCGTGATTGGCACCTCGCAAACGGCATGGGTCAGAGCACCATTGACAAAGTCATGGATGCAATGGCACTGGCCTTGAACTTCCAAAAAGCGGATCAAGTATCGGCAAAGCTTGTGCTGACGGCGCTGTTGCATTTCGCAAAAGAAACAGACGCTCCCAAAATGGGCCTGGTCAAAGGATCACCGCACGAACGCCTCTGGGTGCCGTTGATACAACAATTGCGTGACCGTGGCGTCGAC
This sequence comes from Roseiflexaceae bacterium, assembly GCA_947462525.1. Classification (GTDB taxonomy): domain Bacteria; phylum Chloroflexota; class Chloroflexia; order Chloroflexales; family Roseiflexaceae; genus UBA965. Next base: position 2,682 of record CANHPK010000368.1, read on the forward strand.
ATCCGCTTCGATGCCAAAGTCGACACCATCCTGCACGATAGTGCGACGAACCGCGTGACGGGCATCCAGTTGGCCGACGGGCAGGTACTGACTGCAGACGCATACATTTCGGCAATGCCGGTGCACAGCTTGCGCAAAGTCATGAGTGACAGCATGCGGGAACATCCAGCACTTGACAATCTCAAGCATCTGCGCGGGATCCCGGTGATTACCGTACAACTCTACTACGACCGGGTTGTGACCAACATCGATAACCTGATTTTCAGCGCTGGGACACACATCAGCGTATATGCAGACCTTGCTACTGTGTCACCTGATTATCACAAGGGCACAGGGTCGATTATCGAATTAGTCGTCGCA
>CANHPK010000369.1 GCA_947462525.1 Roseiflexaceae bacterium
GTAATTCGCGATGAGTCCAGCGACTGCAATCGACGGCAAGATAATGGCATATCCGAAGGTGTCTAACAACCACCCGGCGATGGGGGTCATGGTCAAGATGGCAGCGGTCATGCCGATGCGCACAAACCCCATGATACGCCCTCGCAAATTGTCTGGGTAGAGACGTTCGAGCAAGCGCACATACCCCGGTGCAGGCACAAGCTCACAAATCCAGAAAATACCCACCAGCACCATAAAGGCATTGACGTTGGTACCGACAAACGGCACCAACAGCAAGGTCCCACGGCCAATGTACCAAAAGACCTGCGATACCTTGATGATGCGATAGCGTTGAAAGAGCGCTGCCGAAAACGGAGTAAAAATCAAACCGAGTGACTGAAAGACCACGTAGACCGATAATTGGTCACCACTTGCACCCATATTCCGCAAGATGACAGGAAAAAAGCCGATCGTCGTGGCCCAAAACAGGCCAAACAACATCGACGCGACGGTTTCGACCCAGACGTTGTGGCGTAATTCTGCAGACATCGGGCCGAGCATACGATGCTCGACCCGATGCAACACTGCACGGAACATGGAAGGGCGTGTACTGCTCATGCCTCTGCGCGTACTGCTTTCATCGCTGCGCCGAGTCGGGTAATGCCCTCGGCGATGTTTGCATCATTCTGGTAGCTGAACGCCAATCGAATTTCGTGCTGACCTTGCCCGTTTGCATAGCACCCAGCACCCGGCAAGAACGCCACTTTGTGCTCACGGGCTTTTGCGGCGAGTTTGGCAGTCGGGATATCGGCAGGCAAGGTGCAATAGATGAAGAATCCACCCATGGGGACCTCATAGTGCACATCGCTCGGGAACGATTGCTTCATCGCTGCCAACATCACGTTGCGCTTGCGCAGGTATGTTTTGTTGAGCTCACCAATGTGTGCATCCAACTTGCCATCTGCGGCGAAGCGCTCGACCATGCGCGTCAGAAATGGGCCGCTCGAGCCTTCGACTTTGAACTTGTTGAGCCGTTTGATGACTGCTTCTGGTCCGGTGCAGTATGCCATACGCACACCGGGTGCCAAAATCTTGGAGAACGTGGCTACATGGATGACCCACCCCTTCGTGTCGAGTGCGGCCAACTGCGGCAGGCGTTCACCTTCGAATCGCAAATCACCATACGCATCGTCTTCGAGTATCAGTACGCCGTATTGTTCTGCCAGCGCGACCAATCGCTTGCGGTTGGCCAACGGCATCATCGTACCGGTCGGATTCTGATACGTAGGGGTCGTGTAAATGAACTTGGGGTGGATGTTGCGCGCCTTCAGGTCTGCCAACATCGTTGCGAGTGCATCGATGTCCATCCCGTCGGCACGGACCGGCACTGTTTCGATTTTGGCACCGGCTTCTTGGAAGGAACGGACAGCACCAATGAAACACGGCCCTTCGACAATAACCACGTCACCCGGATCAACGAGGATCTGGGGTACGAGTGCCAGGATTTGGCTCGAACCGTACGAAATCAAGGTGTTGGCGGCAGTGGCAGACGTCACGCCACGTGACTGTAAACGATCAACAACCAGTTTAATCAGTCCAGGGTACGTCGGACCATAGTTCAACGCACCATTGACGTCTTCGGCTAAAATTTCGGCGGTAGCATCCACGAGTTGTTTGACGGGGAAGTGCTGCGGATCGGCGAATCCGTATGCAAGGCTGATTGTCCCTTCGGCTTCATCACCCCAACTCCCGGATTCGGGAACGGTCTTGGCACGCGTCGAAAACAATGCATCAAGGGACTGAATCGCAGAACTCGTCATATACTCTCCTCAATGGACGCATCTTGTATGGCGTATTGTACCAGAATTCGACCAAATTGCCCGCTGAACACTGCGACCCGTTTATGCGCTCTTGTGACGCATTTCGCGCATTGCAGAGCCAATAGAAGCAATCCCTTTGACCAAATTCGGGACCGTCTGGAAGCTGAACGCAATCCGCATCTCGTGCGTACCTTGTCCATTTGCATATCCAGTGGTGCCGGGCAGAAACGATGCACCATGGCGGATCGCCACATCATTCAATGCTACCGCTGGCAGATCGTGCGGGAGATAGCCATACACAAAAAAGCCACCTTCGGGTACATTGGTCTTTACATCTGCGGGGAAGTGCTCTGCTATGGCCTGTACCATCGCTGCGCTTTTGGTGGCATAGTGTGACCGGAGCGTTTGAATGTGACGCTCGAGCCAACCATCTTGGGCCATATGCGACACCAAGCGTGTCACGAATGTTCCACAGTCACTCTCACTTTTGAATGCGCGGAGCCGCTTCATCACCGCCGGTGGTCCATATGCCCAGGCCATACGTACGCCCGGCGCCAGAATCTTCGAAAAAGTCCCGATGTGCAAGACCCACTCGTTGCCGGGCAGGGTCAGCATCGAAGGCGCCGTGTGTGGTTTGAAATGTAAATCACCATACGCATCGTCCTCCACCACGAGAACGCCGTACTCTGCAGCCAATGCCACGAGTCGTGCCCGCGCAGAGGCAGGCATCAGAGTCCCCGTGGGATTCTGAAACGTGGGGATGGTGTAGATGAACTTTGGCCGTATATTGCGGCTCTTCAGGTCCGCGAGACAACTCGCAAGCGCGTCGATATCCATCCCATCGGGTCCGACGGGGATGGTTTCGATGCGCGCTTCAGACGCTGCAAAATACTCCACTGCGCCGAGGAAGGTCGGGCCTTCGACGATGATGGTATCGCCGGGTTCGACAAAAATCTGCGGGAGCAGGCCGAGGACTTGGCTAGAACCATAGGTAATCATCAGTTGAGCAGGATCGACTGCGACCCCGCGCGCCTCGAGACGTTTGGTAACGAGCGCATGCAAGCGCGCGTCGGCTGGAGCGTAATTCATGACTGCATCGACGTTTTCGCTCAACAAACCTGACACCGATGAGGTTATTTGATGCGATGGAAAAATGCTCGGATCAGCATCTCCAAAGGCCAAACTAATCGTGTCTGGCTTTTCGTTGGGTAAATCAACCAAAATCGATGTCTGGTTGGCGAC
>CANHPK010000370.1 GCA_947462525.1 Roseiflexaceae bacterium
CGCGAGGGTGGCCTTGTCGATTTGGTCCGGTCGGAACTGAACCGCTAGTATTGGTTCCATATTGTAGTGCAGTAATCTAGGAGGATGACCTAATATGACCGAAGAGACGCAAAACCCAACCCCAGAGAATGTCGAGACGCCAGTCGTCAGCGCAGAAGCCCCAGTGGCCAGCGCCGAAACGACCGAAGTGAGCACGGATGTCGCCGAAAAGCGCGCCAAAAAGGGCATGCAAGAGTTGGTCGCTGGCCAGATTCTGCAGGGCAAAGTCAAGTCCATCACCCCATACGGTGCCTTCATCAGCATCGGTGTCGGCCGTGACGGCTTGGTCCATATCTCTGAACTGGCTGATGCCCGGGTCGAGAAGGTCGAAGACGTCGTCGCCGTCGGCCAAGATGTCACCGTCAAGGTGCTCGAAGTCGACCAGTCGAAGAACCGCATCAGCTTGACGATGCGCACCCAGGAGCGCCCTGCGCGCACCGAGCGCCGCCGCCGCCCCGAAGTGAACAACGATGCCATCAACGCCCTGCATGCAGGTGATTCCATCGAAGGGATCGTCAAGAGCACGACCGCCATTGGTGCATTCGTCGATATCGGCGTCGGCAAAGACGGCCTGGTCCACATCTCTGAGCTGGCCGACACCCGTGTCGCCAAGGTCGAAGACGCCGTGACCATCGGCCAGTCGTACACCTTCAAAATCATCGAAATCGACCCTGCCCAGGGCCGCATCAGCCTGAGCCTGCGCCGTGCCAGCACCGACCCCAAGTTGGATGCCATCAGCCAGGGCCAGATTTTGCAGGGCAAAGTCAGCGGACATTCACCGTTCGGCGTCTTTGTCAACATCGGCGTCGGTCGCGACGGTCTGGTACACAGCAGCGAGATCCCCGGCGGCAAAAAGCCCGAGATCGGGACCGAGCTGCAGGTACGTGTGCTCAACGTCGATACGGCCAACAACCGCATCAGCCTGAGCGCCTACCTCGAAGACCGCCCAGCCAGCGAGCGCCCCGACCGTGCTGCCCGTCAGCCACGTGAGGATCGTCCCGCCGGTGAGCGCCGCCCGAAGCGCGACGACAACCGCAAACCCGAGACCTACACTTCGGCCTCGAGCGCCGAAGCAGGCTTCGAGGGTGATGCAACCTTGGCCGACTTGGCTGCCCGCTTCGGCGCCGAGACGCGCGAGAAGTCAAACCGCACCGGTGGCACCCGTGGCGGCACTGCGCTGCCAAGCGATGTCATCAAGCGCACACTCAACGTCGAATAATACCGTTCCGCGCCCCGCCTGTACCGCTGGTGCAGGCGGGGATTGCGCGACGATGACAAGCAGGCAGCCACGGCTCGTCTATTTGACACACGCGCACCCGCACCGGTATAATGGCACATTGTATTGACCGTGTTGCGACCAACACAACGTAACATCATGTGGCCAATTATGGCTATTGAAGGGGTTGGATAATGCCCAAACGTACATGGCAACCAAAGCGTATTCCACGCCGCCGCAAGCACGGCTTTTTGGAGCGGATGAAAACCAAAGACGGTCGTGCCGTATTGAAGCGCCGCCGGTTGTCCGGTCGCTGGCGTTTGACGGTGAGTGACGAGCGGCGAGCAGTACAGCGGACCAGCCGCTAAGTATCGTAGAGAGAGCGGGCTGAACGATGAAACGGCAGTATCGCTTGCGTCGACCAGCGCACTTCCAACGAGTGCGCACGCATGGGAGTCACCATGACGATGCAAGACTGTCTATCACCGTTGCGCCCGCTCGTCAACGTACCGCACGATGCGGCATAGTGGTCGCTCGCCGTCATGGTGGAGCGGTCATTCGTAATCGTATTAAGCGCCGGGTCCGCGAGGCGATTCGCCTCCAGTATCAATACATCCGTGGGAATGTGGACATTGTCTTTATTGCACGCTCACGTTCCCTTTTGTTGACCCCTTTCCCCAAACTCCTCGATCTCGTTGCTACTCTTCTGCGGCGTGCTGGTGCATATACCCCCACCGAGGTCGCGCCCACGCACTAAAAGGTGATTCCCATGGCTTTATGGACCTCGCTTGTATCGTTCCTCGAAGCAATGTTAATGACGTTCTATAACTGGACCGGTAATGGTGGTGTGGCAGTCATCATCTTTACCATTATCGCCCGGTTAGTCTTGCTCCCGTTGACGGTGCGCCAGCTCCAGTCGAGCCGCAAGATTCAAGCCCTCCAGCCTGCCCTGCAAGAACTGCAGCGCAAACACGGCAAAGACCCGCAGCGCCTGCAACAAGAGACAATGGCACTCTACAAAGAGAACAACGCCAACCCGGTGACAGGTTGTCTACCGATGGTCTTCCAATTGCCGTTGTTCTTGGGTATTTACCAAGCAGTCTTTCACCTGACCAGCGTCGCCCCCGCCGAACATGCTGCTGCCAGCATGTTGACCGTGTTGCAGAATGCCGGCAATATGGGGACGGCGATTGCTGCATCCACATTGAACCAACCCCCGCTCTCCGGTGGGTTTTTGTGGTTGATCGACCTCGGCAAAACCGACCCGTACTACATCTTGCCGGTGTTGTCGGTCATCTTCCAACTGATTGTGCAGCTGATGTCGACCCCACGGGTCCAAGACCCACAGCAAAAGGCGATGACGCAGACGTTGCTGTTCATGCCGTTGTTGTTCGGCTACATCGGGTTCACGTTCCCTTCCGGTGCGGTGTTGTACTGGGTAGTCGGCAGCATTTTGTCGATGATTCAGCAATATGTCATCGGCGGTTGGGGATCCCTTGCCAACTATTTGAAGTTCTTGCCGACCGATGCCGGCTTCTTCCCACCACCGGTGGTGGTTGGGGTGAGTCAGCACGAAGTCGAAGCGAGCCAGGCGCAGTCCAAAACAACCGCAGAGTTCTGGGACGTGCTCAAGCCGCTCAACGATCCTGACCACAAGCCGACCGCAACCAAGTAGCCCCTTCGTCTTGTACCGAGGAGATGCACATGTCAAAGCAGAAGCCCTCGATCGAAATAAGCGCACGAACCGTCGCCGATGCCGTCGACCTCGCGCTTGCCCAG
>CANHPK010000371.1 GCA_947462525.1 Roseiflexaceae bacterium
GAAGGTGCGGTGTTCCGCACCATGCTCGCCGAAAATTTTCGGCAAGGATATGACGGCTATCTTGTAGATATGGGCTTGGTAACGACTCATTGGCCGATTGCATATGAGCAGATCAACCATCCCATTCATGCGGTCTATGGGAGCGATGATCGCATCACTCCGCCATCCGTCGTCCAGGATTTGCAAGCGGTCCTGCCACAAACCACCGTGTCGATTATCCCCGACGCGGGGCATTTGATGATTTTCACTGCGTGGGACCTAGTCATCGCACGCATAGCCAACGAGGCCTGACATGCAATACGGAGCACTCCTCGCCGAGGGCAAAACCAAACAAATCTACGCGCACCCCAGCGATCCCGCCTTGGCCATCATGCATCACAAAGATGCCATCACTGCCGGCGACGGTGCGCGTCGGCACATCATCCCAGGCAAGGCGCTCCTGAGTGGCCCAACCACCGCCAATGTGTTTGGGTTGCTGGCCCGCAACGGCATCGCTACACATTATGTCGGCGCACCTACGGCCGACACAATGGTGGTGCAACGCTGTACGATGATCCCCATCGAAATCGTCACCCGCCGGCGGGCGACTGGTTCGTACCTCAAACGGCACCCCGATGTGGTCGAGGGTCAGCGCTTTGACCCATTGGTCGTCGAGTTCTTTTTCAAAGACGATGCGAACCACGATCCGCTGATGACCGTTGCCGAACTCGACGCTGCGGGTATTGCGTCAACAGATCGCTGTGCCGCTCTGGGGAGGATTGCTCGGCGGGTGTTTTTGGCGATCGAGCAGGCGTTCGCTGCGCAGACCATCACGCTTGTCGACCTCAAAATCGAATGCGGATTAACGTCCGTCGGACAGCTGGTCGTGGCAGATGTCATCGACAACGATTCGTGGCGTATATGGCCCGAAGGCAACAAAGAACTGATGCTCGACAAGCAGGTCTACCGCAACATGCAAACGGTCACCCCTGAGGGGTTGGCACGCATTGCTGCGTTGTACCAGACCGCCAAAGAGCTGACCGATGCGTGGACCTAACGACGGGTCTATTCGATGACGAGCGCCATCACTACCAGATTATGACGCTTCCCGAAGCGGTCACGGGCATGCGCGATGAGCGTCCCTTCGGTCCGAAAGCCGAGATGTGCAAAAATGGCTTGACCATTGCGTTGGGCCTCGAGCATCTCGGCGATGATTTTGCTGGCCTCGAGTCGTTGTGCTTCGGCCACGATGACCGCGCCCATCGCACGACCGAGCCCTTGGCGGCGCCAGTCTTCACCCACCACCATCTGCACCGCTGCGACATGGCTATAGCGCCCTGCATGCATGCGGATCGAGGCATAGGCGGCGATGCGTTCACCATCGACGGCGACGACTTGACGCCAATGTTCGGCGCCTTGGGCATTAGCAAGCCGTGCGACGGTGTCGGCACTGCGCATGTCACTCTCGAGATAGAGCCAGTCTTCTTCGGGGAGGGCAGAACCAAACGCCAACAAGGCATCTTTGTCTTCGGATTGAATCAGACGGATGGTAATTAATCGGCCGTCGCGGGTGACGACCGGTGGGGTCAGATTGCTAGTACTCGGCATATGGTCCTCGTGTCGCTCTCGACGTCCGTACGGTCTCGGGATGTTCTTTGCTATGATACCCCAAACACTCCACAGTTGTCGCACCGAGCGAGAGGATCCATCATGACTCCTATGCCACAATGGCGCACCAATACCCCCTTTGCAAACCTGACCGACCCGGCGTTATCCAGTGCCATTACTGCACTCGACGCAGCCCTCGATGCGGCAGTCAGCGATTACGACCGTTACCACGTTACCAAGCACGACCAGCAGCAGACGGTACCCGCAGCGACCGTCGAGCAGATGCTCCAACACATGGCCGGCTTGTCTGAACAACTCCGTACCCTGCACGCGTATGTCTATCAATTCGTCAGCACCAATTCACGCGATGACGTCGCCCAGGCCAAGCAGAGCGAGCTCCGGAGCCGCATGGTCCGCCTCAGTCAGCTGTCGACCCGATTGACCGCCTGGGCCGGGTGTCTCGACGTTGCAACGCTGGCGAGTCAATCGTCGTATATCCAGACCCATCGCTTTATGCTCGAAGAGGCGGGGCGTCGTGCGCTCCATCAGATGTCGCCCGAAGCCGAGGCACTCGCATCGGAGCTCAACGTGAGTGGCGGCGGCGCGTGGTCGCGGTTCCACAGCACCGTGACATCGCAGCTCAGCGTCCGCTACGACGAGCGCGACCAGCCAATGAGTGCCATCCGCGCCATGGCGTACGACGCCGACGGTGAGTCGCGCCGCGCCGCCTACGATGCCGAAATCACTGCATGGAAGACCCAGGCGACGCCCCTTGCCATGGCACTCAATGCCATCAAAGGCGAGGTCAACACCCTGGCAAAGCGGCGCGGATACGCCCAAGCGCTCGACATCTCGCTGGCCGACAACCGCATGGATCGGGCCACCCTCGACGCGATGTTGGGCGCAGCGCACGACGCGTTCCCGTTGTTCCGCCGCTATTTGCAGGCCAAAGCCCGCCGTCTGAAGGCCGGCACATCACTCCCCTGGTACGATTTGTTTGCCCCCGTCGCTGCCGAGAGCCGCTCGTGGAGCTTCAGCGAAGCGTCGGCGTTCGTGGTCGAACAGTTCAGCGCATACTCGCCGCGGATGGGTGCATTCGCCCAGCGCGCCATCAGCGATGGCTGGATCGACGCCGAGCCGCGCCACGGCAAGGTCGATGGTGCATTTTGCATGGGTCTACAGCGCGACGAATCGCGGGTCCTGATGAACTACAAGCCATCCATCGGCAGTATCATGACCCTTGCCCACGAGCTCGGCCACGCCTACCATAACCTCAACTTGGCCGGCCAGACGCCGCTCAACCGCGATACACCCATGACCCTCGCCGAAACCGCCAGTATCTTCTGCGAGACCCTCGCCCAAAACGCCGCACTCGCCCACGCCGATGCCAACGGCAAAATCGAAATCCTCGAGTCGTCGCTCCAACGATCCACCC
>CANHPK010000372.1 GCA_947462525.1 Roseiflexaceae bacterium
CTGCTTCGTCGGCCACCGGCAAATCACTCGTCCCCGCTGCGATGATCCCAACAACTCCACCGAGCTGGGTGTGGTCGATGGGTACGCGGGCAACGGTCAGCATACGATCTGCGGTCGAGCGTGTAATGGTCAAATCGGCGTAGGTCGTAAGGCAGCGTTCGACCATTTCGACGGTAGGGCGACTAATCAGTACACGTCCGTTGGCTGCGAGCATATGGTCTGCAATCGCGATGACCTGGTCGGTCGTTTTGCTGGCTGCATAGATAATCTCGGGCATCCCGGTGCGTGCGCGGCGCAACACATCCACATGCGCAAACGACCGCAAGTGCTCAATCGGTGTGGTCATTGTGTGCGCTCCCCTACTGCAGTAACTCCTATGCCCAGTAACAACGCGACCAAGCCCATCACTTGGAGCGGCGCGACCTGTTCCTGAAAAAGGACAAACGCCAATATCGCCGAGCCGACGGGCTCACCAAGCAATGCGATGGTGACCAACAGCGCAGACAAATGCCGCATAGCGTAATTGATCGATGTGTGTCCGAGCAACTGTGGCCCCAGTGCTAACCCGATCAGTACCAACCAGGTCATGCCTGAGGCAGGCACCGTCGTAAAGCCAAACCCAATCGCCGCGACGAGTAACACCAGTGCTGCGGCACCGTAGGTCATCCAGATATAGTGCAGCAGTGGGAGGTCGCTTCGCAACCCGCGCCCCAGCAAAAAATACGCCGAACCGCTGATTGCACCCACTATGGCGAGCACATTGCCCAACAGGGGGTTGGTGCCGACAGACGCTGTTTGATCACTGACAGCGATACCAATCGAACCAGCAATCGTCAATACCATGCCGATGACGCGGTATCGGTTGAGGGCCTCTTTGAACCAGACGCGCGCGACAATCCCTACCCACAACGGAGTCGTCGCAACCAGGGCAGCCGACGATGCAACGCTGGTGTACTGCAACGAGGTAATCCATGATGCAAAATGCGCAGCCAAACAGACACCCGACAACACCGCAAGCCAGCCATGCCGCATGGTCACACCCTGCGGCCATTGGGCGTATCGGAGTGCGACAATCACACTGAGTACCAGTGCCGATACCCCGAGCCGTATTGCGGCAATCGAAAGCGACGGCACTTGTGCGTTTTGTGCGTAGCGGATGAGGATAGATGCGGTCGCAATGACCAAAACACCAGCACTCAGCACCAAGCCTGCAGTAACAGTTGTGGTTGTTCGGGTCGTTGTGCTCATACCTTCATTCTACCATTACTCGATATGGGCTGTACCGCATCCTAAATGGAAAGTTGGTATAATGCGGTCATTCAAAAGGAATACTCATGCGCGTTTTGATGATTTCGTGGGAGTTCCCACCGCACATTGTGGGTGGATTGGGACGTCATGTCGCTGACATCATCCCTGAACTCGCCTGCGAATCGTACCAGGTTCAATTGTTGACCCTACGCGGCAATTCACCACTCAATGTCGAACAAGCGTCCGCCCATGCGATGGTCCATCGCGTCTATGCGCCGCAATCTGCCCCCGATATTGTCGGTCAAGTCGCCGACGCCTACCTGCCCGTGTTGTCAGCGGCACACACCCTCTGGGCCGAGGTCGGTGGCTTTGATGTGATTCATGTCCATGACTGGCTGCTTGCCGATGTGGCTATTGCGCTCAAACACCACTATCAGCGCCCCCTCATCGCAACCATCCATGCACATGAGCGTGGTCGTCGCCGTGGCGACATCAGCGCACCAGAATCACGGGTCATTGATGCTATCGAGTGGAAGCTCACGTACGAAGCCTGGCGTGTGATTGTCTGTTCCGGCTACATGAAACAGCGTTTACACGATGATTTTGCGGTCCCGCTCGACAAACTCGATGTCATCCCAAACGGCATCGTCGTGCCCCAGTTTACGTTCTCCGATGCGGTCCAACGACGTATCTTCCGCAATCGGTATCAACCAGATGCCGGTCCGCTGATTTTTGCTGTTGGCCGTCTGGTACACGAAAAGGGCTGGCATGTCCTCATCCATGCAGTCGGCGTGTTGACCGCCCAGTTTCCGCACTTGCGCCTCGTCCTCGCCGGCGTCGGTGGCTATCGCGATGAACTGTTGCGAGTCGCCCAAGCATGTGGCGTCGTAGAACGTGTCGCCTTGATAGGATTCGTCTCGGACGACGAACGGAATGCGCTTTACACCATTGCAGACTGCGCAGTGTTTCCATCGCTGTATGAGCCGTTCGGTATCGTTGCCCTCGAGGCAATGGCGCTGCATTGTCCGGTGGTCGTCAGTGACACCGGTGGGTTGCGCGAGGTCGTTCGCCCCGAATCGACCGGATTGCTGGTCGCACCAGATGACGCCGTGGCGCTTGCCGACGCCATCACGCGTACCATCATCGATAGAGATGCCACACAGAAGCGCGTCGGTTCTGCATTTCGTGATGCCACCGAAACATTCAACTGGCAATTGGTCGCACAAGCGACCACTATGACCTACGAACGCGTCGCTGCCGAATGGCGCGGCGGGTCGTGGGGCAGAACATAATCACCGCTGCTCTGCGCATTCTGGTCGCCCATGAATGTGATACGGTTCGTCTGCAGAATCTGGCGGGAACAGTGAATGGTGCTGCTGCTAGATGCGGAGCTCCGACAGTGACTGCAGCGTATAACAGAGCGTGCGAATCCCGCGACACCGCTGCGAAGGGTGCACAGAGGTCTGATGCGGCAACCCAAGAGCAGTGAACGTCGAGTCACGGACGCTGCAGCGTGTAGCCAGTCTGTCCAATCTCGACTATCACCCCACCCGTTGATTGGGTGGGGTGTTGTTATTTCAGAACAATCTGAGTATCTACGGTCAGTGGCGGCTTTGGGTACGAAAAACGCCCCGGAATCACGAATGATTCCGGGGCGTCCACGCGAGGATGACTACTTCTTGGCTTCGAGCACTGCTTGTGCAGCAGCCAAACGTGCAATCACAACGCGATATGGGCTACACGAGACGTAGTTCAGACCCGTGTTGTGAC
>CANHPK010000373.1 GCA_947462525.1 Roseiflexaceae bacterium
AAGGGGATGAAATCTTTGTAGCCGAAGGTCGCCTGTGGACCGTATGTCGCGATGTGATGGTCGTATTCGCGGCTCCCCTGCATGTACATATTGCGCGGGTACCACTCACCACCAAATGCAGGCACGGCGTATGGTCCCCAATGAATGAATATCCCGAACTTGCCGTCCCGATACCACTGCGGTACGGTGACGCGTTGTAGTGATTCCCATGTCGGGCGGTACGGCTGTTCGGGATGCTCCATGTTAGTCTGCGCTCGAACCCGAGTCCCCAGCATCGCTCGGTGCTGCTGCATCGGGCTCGCTGTCGACCGGTTCGACGACCACGGGGTCGGTGCTGGCTGCGGCCGTTGCAGGCAAGGGGTCGAGTGCACCCGGTCGAATCGACCGTTCGATGGTCGCTTTGACGCTCGGGACCACGTTGAGGAGCGTGCGCGATGCCTTCAGGGCTGCCGGGATTGGGCCAGAAGGGATGTACTCGTGGCCGACAAACCCCGTAAAGCCGGTATCGGCAATTGCCTGCATCACAGCCGGATGGTGAATCTCTTGGGTGCCGTCTGGATCGTTGCGACCCGGATTGCCGGCGATATGGTAGTGCCCGAAGTATTTGTGATGGGTACGGATGGTGCGGATCAAATCACCTTCCATAATCTGCATATGATAGGCGTCGTAGAGCAATTTGATGCGCTCAGAACGAATCGGCTCGACACAGGCAATACCGAACTCTGTGCGGTCGCAGTGATAATCGGGGTGGTCGACACGGCTGTTGAGCAACTCGAGCACGATGCTCACTTTGGCTTGTTCGGCCAATGAAGCGACTTTGAACAACACCTCGTTGATGTGCTTGATTGCTTCGCGGTCGCTGGTTTGGCCACGATTCCCACTAAAGCAGATGAGTGTTGGGATGTCCCACTTGACGGCTTTTTCGAGCATGGCACACGTCTCGCTGATGATGCGGTTGTGCTGCTTTGGGTCGTTCATCCCTGATTCGATAGATCCGTGTGCTTGGGTAGATACCATCGTCAAGCCGCGTGTTTGGATTTCGCGCCACAAGTGTTCGGGTGCCATTTCGACACCCTCGAAGCCTGCCTGCTGGCCTGCATCGAGAATCGCTGTATCACTCAGACCTTGCTGGGTCAGGCACCACCAGACAAATGCATGCTTAAGCATTAGTTCTTTCCTCTGCAATTTCACAAAACGTTAACGCCATAATAACAGAAAAAATGGTAAGAAATACAGAATAACCACAGGTGACGTCGTAATAGTCTGGCACACAATTCTATGCTCAGATACCATGTATTGGGAGTGTGATTCACACAGATACATTGTCAATTCTTATGAACGCAGGGCGGTATCTTACACGTATCGCGCTGTTCAGAGATCAGAAATCATTGGTCAGAAAACGCGGTAGGTAGCCCGAACGAGTCTTGAATTGCTTTGCGTATCTGATCGATGCGTGCACGGCGGGTGAGCTCTTTTTTGGCGTCGTATATCTGCTGCAGATATTGCCGCTTTCGTGCGTCGGTGAGCCTGTCCCAGTTCGTAGCAAACGTGCGGTCTGCGGTCAGTATTTCTCTGAGTTCTTCTGAGAGCACAAGCTGTTCCGCCAGGTCAAAGCGTGTCCATGAACCATTGGCTAGTGCACCTGCAACGGCCTTCCTACCGGATGCCGTCATCAGACCGCGCTGTTCTCATGCAACGAGGAGCGTCTTGTTGCGTTGAGACCAGCTCGAATCTTTTTTACGCGGGGAGATATACATTTTCGTCTTTGATGCATCGACGTTCCCCGGCAAACTGTCTATCCACCCAAAGCAGAGACACGCTGCGACAAGCGCATCCCAACGCAGGTCTGATACTCCCGTTGACTTCTTCTAAAAGATCGCCCAGATTCCATTGGCTTGATTGACATGTTCGCTGAGCCAACCACGGAGTTCCTGCCGAGAAGCGAAAAAGACTTCTTCGCGGTTCTTGGCTGCAGCCGATTCAGTTGGCTTCGGTTCGGATTTCGTCATGACGTCGCACGTTTCTCATTCAACGAAGAATGATTCAGTATGCTGAGAAAACCAAAATCATTCTTTGGCGGTACAAAGACTTGTTGCTTTTATGCATCCCGTTGTTCCGCAGTACTGTCTGCCCACCCGATCAGGGCTCTTGCGATATTCGGACCACAACGCATGTCCCTACCGCCGGTGCATTGCGTCACAACCACCGGGAACAATTTCTCATTCCTCATTCCTCATTCATAATTCATAATTCCCCTATCTCTTTCACCAACGCCGCACCGGTACGAATCCCTTTGATGAAGCAGTCGATGATGATGTTTTCGTTGGGGGCATGATTGCGTTCATCGGCATTGGCATAGGGCACCACAAAGGCCGGGATGCCCAGAATTTGGGTATAGACATAATCGGGTAGGCTACCACCCAGCGATGGGATATGGTACGGTTCGACGCCTTGGGCATGTACAATCGCGCGGTGGATGGGTGCCGCAAACGGCGATTCGAGCGACGTCCGTGACGGTTCCATCCCTGCTTCGAAGATTGCTTCGACGGACGGGTCGATGGCGTTCACATGGGCTGCGATGGCTGCTTGGCAGGCTGCAATCGACATACCGCCTACCAGCCGCATGTCACATTTGACGAATCCTTCGTGGGGCAGCACCGTCTTGGATCCGGGTCCGCCGTACCCGCCATGGATGCCATTGATGGTCAAGGTAGGACGGCACGAAATCCGGTCGTAGAACGGTACGTCGGGTGGTCCATCAAGCTCACTCATGCCCACGCCTGCCATCAGCCGCGGCAAATCGAGGGGCAATGCGTCCAACGCCGCTCGTTCTCGGGCAGTGATGGGGGCGACCTGCTCCATAATGCCGGGGATGGTGATATCGCCGCGGGAGTTCTTCATGGTCGCCAACAGATGCACCAACTTCCACAGCGGTTGCGGTGCGACCCCGCCCCAATTGCCCGAGTGCAGGTCCGTGTTGGCACCGCGGGCATGTAGTTCGAACGACAACACGCC
>CANHPK010000374.1 GCA_947462525.1 Roseiflexaceae bacterium
GTACCTGATATGATTATTGAACTTTCAAAGGATACCAACAATGACGGAACTCCGCGATAAACTGATCCTCCTCGTCGATGACGAACCCCGTTTGACGACGATGATGCGTATGAACCTCGAAACCGACGGCTTACGCGTCCATGTTGCGGCGTCGGGGCGTGAAGCGCTCGATGCACTGCGCGAGGAAATGCCCGATTTAATATTGCTGGATGTGATGATGCCGAACATGGACGGCTTCGAGACATTACGGCGCATCCGTTTAGCATCACAAGTACCGGTGATTATGTTGACCGCGATGAATGAGGAAAATGACCGGATCCGCGGTCTTGAACTCGGCGCGGATGATTATGTCAATAAACCATTCAACTATCGCGAGGTACTCAGTCGCATTCGAGCCGTGTTGCGGCGCCACTATTTGCCGGCACCAGCGACCATGGGTCTCATAACAGTCGATGATCGGCTGACTATTGACTTTCAAAAACGGGAAGTGTTGATAAACGGCGAGCGCGTAAATCTGCGTCCAACCGAATATCGCCTGCTGTATCATTTGGTCCAACGCGCCGGTTATGTGGTAAACCACAATGATTTGTTGGCACGTGTCTGGGGACCCGAATATCACGACGAGACACACTATCTACGACTCTATGTGACATATTTGCGCCAGAAAATCGAACGCGATCCTGCAAATCCGGTATACATTCTCACCGAGCGGGGTGTTGGGTATCGATTTGCTGCGCTCCCGACACAAGGATAAGACGATGACAACACACGATGGCCATGCATATGTACAGGATGTTGACGACATTGATTTTGCGACAGCGGTAATCGACGCTTCATTCGATCACCCAGTGGTCGTCGATTTTTGGGCTCCATGGTGCGGTCCGTGTCGCTCGCTCGGCCCTATTATGGAACGCCTCGCCACAGCGGCACATGGTGACTGGACATTAGCAAAGGTGAATGTCGACCAAAATCAAGCACTTGCACAACGCTTCAACGTCCAAGGGATCCCTGCGGTCAAAGCATTCGTAGACGGCAAACCAGTGGCAGAGTTTACCGGTGCACTGCCAGAATCACGGGTTGTGAGTTGGCTGGAGGGATTCGTTCAGGCAAAACCAGACGAAACCACCGCCATGCTCGAAGCGCTCGCTTTGACCGATATTGTCGCAGCACAACGCGGCTATGCAGCATTATTGAGCACGCAACCAACCAATGATACCGCCCGCCTTGCGTATGCACGATTGCTCATCATGCGCAACGACAGCACGGCAATCCCCGTGTTGCAGGAGGTTTCGGGCCCGCTCAAAGAGCAGGCCGCGGGCTGGATGAGTATTGCTGCGGCATCACAAGAAATTCATCCAAGCGAAGACCTTGTCGCACCTGCATTTCGCGCAGCGCTCGATGCATTTATAGCCCAAGAATATCGCACTGGTCTCGATGGCATGTTGGCACTCGTCATCCGAGCGCGGGCTTGGAACGATGACGCTGCGCGCAAGACGTTTTTGGCCATGCTCCAGGCATTGGGTGCGACGCATCCGTTGGTCGCCCCGGCGCGGAAGGAACTCGCCGCGGCGCTCTTTTAGCGCGAAGGTTCACACGCAAGCGACCGATAGAGTGCGGCCACACGTTCAATCATGCGTGGAGCGGTGTACTCTGCCGAATAGTGTGCACGGGCATTGTGACTGTAAAACGCACGCAATTCTGGTTCTGCGATGAGCCGATTGATTGCCTCAGCGCATGCGTGTACGTCGTTGGGGGCAATGACGAACCCAGTAGACTCATGGACATTGATAACACTCGTTGCAGTGCCTATGTCGCAGCTGATTGCCGGGAGTCCTGCAGCAATTGCTTCGAGTAATGCCAACCCATATGCCTCGGATCGTAGGTGTGATGGAAAAACGAAACACACCGCGTTCTTGCGCAGGAGTGCAACAACCGCCTGGGAACAATCACCAAGCCACACGATACGTTCTGCAACCCCACATTCGGCTGCGAGCGTGCGCAGTGAAGACTCTGCAGGGCCGGTACCGACCAATACCAAACGAACCGGTGCAGGCACCTCGACCATCACACGTATCGCCGTGTGTAATCCTTTGTAGTAGCGCATGCGCCCTACCCATAGCACGAATGGGGCGTCGATGAGCGGCGCGTCTCCGTTTGATGTTTCCGGCAAATCTACAAGCGGATCATCAATCCCCAATGGGATAACCTGTACCCGTTCCAATCCATCCTGCAACCACGGTGACGTGTCTGCGTATTGTTTACTACTCACACAAATTGCGCTGGCGTGTGCCAATGTCCAGCGCAGCAACGGTGCATACAAGCGGAGCAAACCGCGTTGTCGAATGACATCACTCTGGTAACTCACAATCAACGGAATATGCGGCAACAGCAATGCAACCAGATCACCCGCTGGCCATGGCATTTGCAGATGGAGGATGTCTGGGTTGAGCTTCGCTACCGTACGTACGAGCGCAAAAGACCACGCATTTGAAGCAACATCAATATGGCGTGGGAGCCGTATCACCCGCACCCCATGCATGATTTCATCACTCGCAAGCGTACTCCCACGAGGCTGACAGACGACCACAGTAATCGTGAATCCCAGTCGAACAAGCCCTTGGGCAAGGGTTTGCATATGGCCTTCGATTCCGCCGAGGACGGGGGCATAATCTTTGTAGAGATGGACAACATGCATCGCGACTGATCCTTCTATCCACACCATCGTAACAAAAAGCCACGAAATCATGCTTTACTACATACTATGGTATAGTATGGCATACCAGATTTCGCGCCGATTGCGGCAGAAAAGAGGCTTTTTCGTATGAACGGTCCCTCAATAGCACGACGTGTCGGTGAAATACTTGCATGGATAACAATCATCGGAGTGAGTATTTATTCGGTTATCACGTTGATCGGAATTTTCACCGGAGGGCAGTCCAACACCGATATATCGCAGACTGCAACCCCCGATACAGCACTCGTTGAGCCGGTGAGTACGCTGGTAAC
>CANHPK010000375.1 GCA_947462525.1 Roseiflexaceae bacterium
CCGATGGTCCGTGCCGATAATTCGCCGTCGCCGATCTGAGCAAACATGTCGTCGATGATTTTGATGCCCACCATGTTGGCGGCGTCTTCGAGCGCAACAACCAATCCGAGGCGCTTGAACTCTTTTTCGAGCATTTCGCGTCCGGCCGCAATGTTTTCGCCCCGATCGGCCCGCTTGAAGAAGCGTCGGATGTGCGCCCGGGCGCTGACCGTCTTGACGAAGTTCAACCAGTCACGGCTCGGGCCGTTCGAGGTGCGCTTGGTCATGATTTCGATCATCTCGCCGGTCTGAATCTGATAATCCAGCGGCACCATGCGGTTGTTGATGCGCGCGCCGACACAGTTGTTGCCCACGTCGGAGTGAATGCGGTATGCAAAATCCACTGGTGTCGAGCCCAACGGCAGGTCGATAATCTTGCCGCGCGGCGTAAACACAAAGACCTGTTCCTCCAAGAAGTCACTCTTGAAGCGCTCGACGAACTCCGTTGCATCGGCGACTTCGTTGCGCCACGACATCAACCCACGGAGCCAGACAATCTTTGCATCGAAGTTCTGATCCGACCCCTTGTAGCCATCTTTGTAGCGCCAGTGCGCGGCGATACCGTGTTCGGCGACTTCGTGCATGTCGTGCGTACGGATCTGCACCTCACACGGCTGCCCGCCGGGTATGAGTACGGTGGTGTGCAATGAGCGGTACAGGCTCTCTTTGGGGTTGGCGATATAATCGTCGAACTCACCCGGTACCGGCGGCCAGGTGGTGTGTACCAACCCAAGGACCTGGTAGCACTCGGGGACCGTGTTGACCATGACGCGCACGGCCAGTTGGTCGTAGATTTGCTCGAGGCGCACGCCCTTGCGCTTCATCTTGCGGTATATCGAATGGATATTCTTGGGCCGGCCAGTGACTTCGCCAGTGATGTGTTCGTGGGTGAGCAACTCATCGAGGCGGTCGACGACGCGCTGGACGGTTTTTTCACGCAGGTCACGGCGCATGGCCAGCTGGCGACTAATCTCGGTGTAGTGCTCGGGTTCGAGGATGGCAAACGAGCGGTCTTCGAGCTCCCATTTGAGCTGGCCGATACCGAGGCGGTGCGCCAGCGGGACATAGATTTCCATCGTTTCGCGGGCGATACGCTTCTGTTTTTCGGGTTTGGTGGCGTGGATGGTGCGCATGTTGTGCAAGCGGTCGGCCAGTTTGACCAGCACGACACGCGGGTCATTGGCCATCGAGACGAACATTTTGCGGTAGTTTTCGGCCTGGGCTTCTTCTTTGGGTCGGACCTCGAGCTCGGACAATTTGGTGACGCCGTCTACCAAGGCCGCCACATCGGGTCCAAACAAGCCTTCGATTTGCTCATAGCTGACACTGGTGTCTTCGATGACATCATGCAACAGGGCCGCCATGATGGTCTCGGCGTCGATGTGCAATTCGATCAGGATGGTGGCAACGGCAACCGGGTGGTTGATATACGGCTCGCCTGACTCACGCGATTGGTGGACGTGGGCAGCAGCAGCCACGGCGAAGGCCTGGCGCACTTTTTCGACGAATTCTTCGATGTGTGGGTCATGCGTTGCAATGGCGCGGAAGCGCGTAGCCAACTCGTTGATGACTGGCGCGTACATCAGTTCGTGGTCAGGGATCAGTGCCCCGCCCGGCGCTAGTTTGCGCTGGTCCGACGATGGTGTCATGCCATTGGTCATGGTGGTGGACTCCTCAGCCGAGCTACTTGGTTTCGACATCGTCAAAAAATCCCCCTGCAGCGCTGTCGAACGTCTCGACATACAACGCAGGGACTCCCGGGTCAGCGTTTTCGATGGCAAACGAGGCTAACTCGACCCCATTGACGCGGAACACATACTGCCCCCCGTCGACCGCCATCTCCAGCGCATTGGGGCCTTCGGGCACAATCACATCGCTCGTAGCGACATCTTGGTAGGCGGTCCAATTATCTGCCTCGGAGCGGAAGCAGCCATAGCGTTGGATTGGACTAATCCAACACGCCACATAGTCACGACGTTCGTCTGCGCGGTATTTGAAGCGCAGTGCCACCCCGATACGCGCCACCCCGTCGAAGCGCGACGTCACGCGGATAGACTGATCGGTGCGTTCGACCTCGGCCGGCGCACTCAGATAGTAACTCTCGGCCATGCGCAGATACATGTGATAGACCCCGTCGCGTATCGTCATTGCGCGGCGCAGATCGTCGCCGATGAACCAGCGCCCCTCGTCTGCGTCGAACGCATCACGCGTGAACGGCGCCGGCGTGGCCGTGGGTACCGGCGTCTGCGTCGGCAACGGGACGATCCCGAGCGACGCTTGGACCGTCGCGACCCGCGGCACAAAATCAGCACGTTCGACACTGGGCATGGCCATCACCACAATCGCCTCGCTGTCGTCGAACTGTTGGGCGCTGACCCGTACCCACAACGGCACCGCCGTACCCGCACTGCTGGTACCGTTGGCCCGCGCCTCGAGCACCAACGTGCCGTCGCTTGCCCGTTGGACGTCGCCTTCGGCGGTGGCATCGAGCTGACTGACGGCCTGGAGCAACAATTCGCGGCGCTGTGGTTCGGCCAACAATGTCGGGCTGGCGATAACCAACAACGACACCAAGCCGCGTCGATCCGGCGCGTTCCATATCCACAGCGTACGCCCGGCGTCTTCGTGGTGTTCGATCTGCCAGCCCGTCGGAACCTGCAGCGTGATCCGCCCGTCGGGCGACTTCCAGGCCGTCAAGACCGGCTCGGGCGTGGGCGAAAGCGCAACCGTGCTGGTTGCCACGACCGGCAATTCGATGCCGGACGGGAGTGCACACGCGCTACTCAAGAGCGACCCACACAGGGCACACATTGTCACCAAGGCGTTGATTTTCACCGCTGTATTATACTCCCCGCCTCGGCCCTCACATCAACACGGCGCCAAATCGGGTATGCTACCCCAAACACACCCTGCCGCAGGAGTCCATCATGCACAGCCGTTGGAACGACGCCGATGCCCGTCAGCA
>CANHPK010000376.1 GCA_947462525.1 Roseiflexaceae bacterium
AGTCTCGGAGAACTCTTGGGAACGACGTTTGGGATGTGGAGTGTCCTGCTCGCGGCACGTGCCCGGGTATGGAACTATCCTATTGGAATACTCAATAGTGTGTTCTTTTTCGCATCGTTTTATCAAGTACAGCTGTATGCAGACATGTTCCTGCAGATCTATTTTGTTATCATGTCGCTGTATGGCTGGTGGCACTGGGTCTATCCTGCAGCGACGCAACAGACGAGCGCGGGCGATTTGTCGATGACGCGTGCGGGGTGGCGATTTCATGGTGTGCTGAGTGCTGTCATCGCGACAAGTGCAGTTGGCTTTGGTTTTCTCCTCCAACAGATACATCTGTTGATGCCTACGTATTTCCCCATGCCTGCAGCATTTCCATTTTGGGACGCGCTCGTGATGGTGTTGAGTATTGCTGCAATGTATTTGTTAGCACGCAAAATATGGGAAACCTGGGTGTTGTGGATACTGGTTGATTGCATCAGTATTGTGCTGTTTTGGGTGAAAGGGCTACAACTCATTTCGTTGGAGTATGTCGTCTTTTTGGGTATTGCATCCTATGGCTGTTGGTGGTGGTCGAAGCAGATGAAAGCAGTACCGGTGAACGCATGAACATCGGACTGACACTGGGCAAATACGCACCACTGCACGCTTGGCATAAGTATGTCATCGAGACAGCACTGCGCGAAATGGATGTTGTGTATGTGCTGATCTACGACGAGCCAACGGTCACCCCGATCCCACTCCCGGTACGTGCAGGATGGATTCGTGCGCTCTATCCGAATGTCCATGTGATTGAGGCGTGGGACGGTCCCACAGAGAGTGGCTATACGCCAGAAATCATGGCGATGCACGACGCGTACATCAAGCAGTGTTGTGGAGATCTCGGCATCACGCATTTTTATTCGAGTGAACCATATGGGGACCACGTCAGCCGCGGGTTAGGGGCAGTCAATCGACAGGTCGACCCGCCACGATTGGTGTACCCCATTTCGGCGACGATGGTACGACGGGATACGGCGGAACACCGGGCTATGGTGAACCCGCTGGTGTATCGTGATTTGATAACGAAGGTTGTCCTGCTCGGTGCACCATCAACTGGCAAAACGACGCTCGCTGCTGCCCTCGCCGAGGCTTTTCGGACGAATTGGATGCCCGAATACGGTCGCGAGTATTGGGAGCACCATCAACATGATCGCCGACTCAGCCCACGTCAGTTGCTCGAAATCGCCAAAGGGCATAGAGTGCGTGAGGAGGCTGCGTTCCAACAGGCTGAGAAGTACTGTTTTATTGACACCAACGCACTCACGACAGCGATGTTTGGGATGTCGTATCACGGCTACGTGCTACCCAGTGTCGCGGCGTTGGCTGACGCCTGTCAGCCTCGGTATGATGTTTTTCTGCTGTGTGCAGACGATATCCCGTATGACGATACCTGGGATCGCTCCGGCGAGGTTTCGCGGCGCATCTTTCAGAAGCAGATACGCGCAGATTTGCAGATGCGACATATTCCATTTACGGTTGTCACTGGCACACTGGAGGACCGTGTCGCTCAGGTTCGGAGACTGCTCGAGACACAAGAAAGCCAGATTCGTGCATCATAGTAACCACCAGTCATCCACGTACGTACGGGTCAGTCATCGGTACTCACAATTTCGTTGCAGTTAGAAATAGGTAGTGTATACTGCAGGCACGCGATTTTGTGTACACATGAGGAGGCAGAAATGCAATTCGATTTCGACAAAGTAGTCGATCGGCGTGGTGGGGATAGCATCAAATGGAATTTGTACGGGGATGGCATCCTACCTATGTGGGTAGCAGATGGTGACATTCTTTCACCGCCCGAAGTTATCGAAGCATTGACCAAACGTGCCCAGCATGGAGTTTTTGGATACGCAGGGGAGCCGGCGGAACTCAAAACACTATTGGTCGAACGCATGCAAAAGCTTTATAACTGGAAAATTACTCCAGCTGATATTGTGTACGTTCCTGGCGTGGTCACTGGCTTCAACATTGCTGCTCGGGCAGCCGGCAATGCCGGAGACGGGATTTTGGTACAGACGCCAAATTACCCGCCGATTCTCAATGCCGCCACCAACCACGATATGGTCACGCAAACGGCCGAGCTCAAACTGGTCCACAACGGCAACATTATCAACTACGAATACGATGATGCGGCGTTCCTCGGTGCAATCGATGAGCGTACCAAGATTTTCATCCTGTGCCACCCGCACAACCCGACGGGTCGGTTGATGAGTCGGGCAGAACTCGAGCGGATGGCCACGGTGTGTGTCGAGAAGGGCATCGTCATCTGTTCAGACGAAATCCACTGCGACTTGATCATGGATGGTCGTGAACACATCCCGACTGCTGCGTTGTCGCACGAGATCGCGATGAACACCATCACGTTGATGGCTCCGAGCAAGACGTTCAACATACCCGGGTTGGGCTTTAGTTTTGCGATTATCCAAAATCCTGAATTGCGCAGAAAGTTTATCAAGGCGCAGGCAGGGATTGTCCCACATGCAGGCATCTTCGGGTATGTGGGTGCACTGGCTGCATACAAACATGGTGATGCATGGTTGCAAGCATCAAACGAGTATTATGCAGCGAACCGCGATTTTGCCATTGATTACATCAAAAAGTACATGCCGCAGCTCAGCATCACCAATCCTGAAGCGACCTATTTGGCGTGGGTGGATTGTAGCCAAGCGGGCATTGAAGGCAACCCGAAGGAATACTTCCAAAAGTTCGGGGTAGCCCTCGGCGATGGCAAAAACTTCGGTGCACACACAGCCAATTTTGTGCGTATCACGATGGCATGCCCACGCAAACTGCTCGAAGAAGGCCTCGACATGATGCGCAAGGCACTGGAACCGCTGTCGTAGCGTGCTGTTTTGTCGGGACGGAGGTATTCGCAAGAGTACCTCCGTTTTTCGCTTTTCTGCAACCGGACACTGATGGAGTGAGCATGCAGCAATGATTTACGATTTTGATCGTGTGAT